>NZ_CEVIVD010000142.1:0-11733 GCF_982290655.1 Protofrankia sp. CiP1_Cm_nod3 | reverse complement strand
TCTGCTGCTCTGCCAGTTGAGCTAACGGCCCGCCGAGCCTGATCGTACCTGCCGTGGCGGGTCCCGACGCGGACGGGCGCCTCAGGGCCGATCTGCCCCCGGCTGTCGATGGCCCGTAATAGCCACCCGGTTTACTAGTACTACAGTGCCTACCTTGCGATCATCCTGTTCCGACGGGCCGGGACGGCTCCCCCGGACGCCGGTGGGGCCTGGCTCGGCTGCCCCGCCTGTCCTGGCGCGTAACCGTCCCATGCCCGCCTCCGCTGCGCCTGCTGCCGTTGTGCCTGCTGCCGTTGTGCCTGCTGTCGTTGTGCCTGCTGTCGCTGTACCTGCTGTCGCCGGCGACGGGCGGGAGGCGGTATGACGTTCGCTATCCATGCGGATGGGCTGACCAAACGCTACCGGGGCCGGACCGTGGTCGACTGCCTCGACCTACAGGTGGCGACGGGCGACCGGTTCGGATTCCTCGGCCCCAACGGCTCGGGCAAGTCCACGACCGTCCGGATGCTGCTGGGGCTGGTGCGTCCGAGCGCCGGCAGTGTCCAGTTGCTCGGCCGGAGCATGCCCCGTCACGCCCGGCAGGTGCTGCCCAAGGTCGGCGCGCTCGTGGAGGCTCCCGCGTTCCACACCTTCCTGCCCGCCCGGGTCGAACTGGCCGCTCTCGACTCGGCCGGGCGTGGCGGCGCCCGGCGCTCGCGCCGCAAGCGGATCGAGGACACGCTGGAACGGGTCGGGCTCGGTGACGTCGACGACCGGCCCATCGGCAGGTTCTCGCTGGGAATGAAGCAGCGGCTCGCCCTGGCCGCGGCACTGCTGCGGCATCCCAAACTGCTCATCCTGGACGAGCCGACGAACGGGCTCGATCCGCAGAGCATCCGGGAGATCCGCGACCTGCTGCTCGAGCTGAACGCCGCGGGAACGACCGTCTTCCTGTCCTCGCACCTGCTCGCGGAGGTCGAGATGCTCTGCACCGAAACAGCGATCATCTGTGACGGCCGTCTGGTCGCCCATGACTCGCTCAACGCGCTGTGTGGCCCGACCGGCCGGGTGACCCTGCGCACCCCGGATTCCGATCTTGCCGCGCACCTGCTCGAGCGCGTCCTGGAGGGCCGGGAGGGGCACTCCCTGATCGCGCGGACGCTGAATCCCATGGCGCTCAACGCCGCGCTGGTCTCGGCCGGCGTGCGCGTGCACGAACTGGTGGTGGAACGCCGGACGCTCGAGGACGTCTTCCTCGAGCTGACCGGTAGTGACGGGGGCGGCGGCTGGGAGCCGGCCGAGGACGAGCAGTGATCCGGGGCGGACGATGATCCGGGTCGAGCTGCGCCTGCTGTTGCTGCGGCGGCGGACGTGGCTGTCGGTGTTGATGCTCGCGGCGCTGCCGGTCATCGTCGCCTTCTTCCTGAAGATCAGCGGAACCGGTTCGAAGCCGATAGGCCCGGCGTTCCTGGCCGAGGTCGTCCGCAACGGCACATGGTTCCCGGTCGCGGCCCTCGCGCTCGTCCTGCCGCTGTTCCTGCCGGTGGCGGTGCTTCTGCTGGCGGGGGACGCGATCGCGGGCGAGGCGAGCGCCGGCACTCTGCGTTATCTGGTCATACGTCCGGTCGGACGGGGACGGCTGCTGGCCGCCAAGATGATCTCGATCATCGCCTATCTGCTGATCGCGGTGAGCGCGGTGACCTCGACCGCGTTCACGGTCGGCTGGGCGCTGTTCGGGCTCGCTCCCATCCAGCCGCTGTCCGGTGGGGGGCCGCCCTTCTCCCTGCCGGACGCGACGATCCGGATCGGACTGTCGGCGCTGTTCGTGGCCGCTTCCATGCTCGGGATCGCCGGCTTCGGGCTGTTCCTGTCGACGATCACGTCCACGCCGCTCGCGGCCACGCTCGGTGCGCTCGGCATCCTGGTCACCGCGGGTGTGCTCGACCAGATCCCGTCCGCCGAGGTCATTCAGCCCTACCTGCCCACGCACTACTGGATGGCGTTCGTCGACCTGTTCCGCGCGCCGGTCCCCTGGTCCAGCATCCAACACGGGCTGCTGCTCGAGGGCGGCTACGGCCTGGCAACGATCATCCTGGCCAGGATCGTGTTCGCGGCCCGGGACATCACGAGCTGACCGGGCACGTCACGAGCCGTCACGGGCCGGCCGTCACGAGCCGCCACGGCCCACGGCAGCGGCCCGGCGGCTGCCGGCACGGGTCCGTAGCGGGTCCGGTGTGAGCACCGCGGCGAACCGGCGCCGGTATTCGTACTCCAGGCTGAGCATCCGTGACGTGTGCGTGTCGAACGCGTCCCCGGTGCCGTGCAGGAACGTCTCGTGCCGGGTCGCGTGCAGGTGTTCCACTTCACGGACAAGATCCTCATCGGAGAGATCGCCGGGCGGGATGCCTTCAGGACGACGCTTCATACCGTCCTCGATACCCACCTGACCCGCTGTAGCCACCTCACCGTCAGTCACCACCAGAACGGGTCGAGATCGTCCAGGACGACGTTCGCGAGCACCTCGAGATCATGATCGACGTGGCTGTGCCGCAGGTGGAAACCAAGGTCGGCGACGCGCCGAGCATAGCCGCGGTCGGAGCACAGCGGCCCCGGGCCGAGCGCGCGCCCCACCAGGTCGATCACCTCCGTCGCGCATGTCTCGATCGCGGCCCGCACCTGCAGGGCGCGCCGCCGCGCCGAGCCGCCGGCATCGTCGGGGTCGGCGTCGATCTCCCGTGCGGCCGTCTCCAGGACGCAGCGCCCGGCCATCAGCAGCGCGTCCACCCGGCCCAGGTGGGCCAGCGCACGCGCGTCCAGCGGCCGCCCCCGCCGGTCGGCGAACCAGTGATGGCCGGCGGGAGCGGGGCCACCGGTGGGCCCGTACCGGCTGACAGATCCGTGGTGGCCGGCGGTACGGCCGGCCCAGCCTTCATGATCGTAACGGCCTTCGCGGCCGGCTCGGTCGAGTCGGCCGGCGGCGAACAGCGGGCGGGCCACCCCGATCGCGCCGCCGAACCAGCAGGCCGCGACCCCTGCCGCGGCGTGCCAGAACACGGGCCGCTCCGAGTAGGCCGCGGCGGCCACGCCGAAGCGGCCGGACGTCCCGGACGTCCCGACCGGCCCGCCCACCGCCACGGCCGGCGCCCCGTCGAAGAGCACCGTCGCGGTGTCCGCGCCGGCGGCCATTGTCCGGGACGCCCGCCCACCGGCCGCCACCGCGATGCCGCGGTCGTCCAGCCGCACGGCGAACAGCTGGTGTGTCTCCCCCTCCTCGGCGGTGGTGATCTCGGCTGCCACCAGGGCATGGGTGAGCACCCGCGCCCCCGAGCAGGCCGGCCTGGCGCCGTGCAGCGTCCAGCCGTCCGGGCCCCGGTGGGCGACCAGCGGGCTCACCGGGGTGTCGACGTCCCACACCCCCCACCGCTGGTCACGCTGTGGCACCGGCCCGCCCAGCTCGTTCAGGAGCGCGGCCGCGCCGGCGTGCCCGGCCGCCAGCCGCGCCAGTGTGCCGTCGCTGACAGCAAGATCGGCAAGGACGCGCCAGCGGGCGGCGGTGGAGCCCGCGGCGGGCGGTGGAGGATCGAGCCGGCCGGACGCGACGAGCGCACCGAGCGCCGCACCGGCCCGGGTCGGATCCGACAGGTCCGCGGGCAGCGCCCGGTCCGGATCCGCGCCTGGTGGGACGTCGAGCGGGATGTCGAACGGGCCGGCCGTCGTGACACTCGTTGTCATCAGGATCACCTCATGCCATGTGATGCCGCGTGAATGCCGTGTGATGCCGTGTGATGCCGTGTGCGTGCGCGGACGGCTGCCCGGCGCCGCCGCACGTCCCGCCACTGCCAGTTGCATTACTACTGGTATCTCTGACACCTCGAAGGGTGATGGATTTGTGTCCGCATCCCGCGGATGCCAAACGTGACCCACCCCGGCGTCCTTTACTGTCGGTCACATAACATCCACACTTACCCAACACGTGGCGACAACACTACGTATGGCACCAGAACACGCTAGCCTGCCACTCATATCGGATGTGTCGGATGTGTCGGATGTGTCGGCCGGCGCCATGGCGACGGACCAGGATGCGCGTGATGTGGAGGTGCCGCACGATGTCGTGCGATGCCGCCATGGCCGTGGGCCGCCCTCACGGCGGCAGCCGCGGCAGAAATCGCGGCATACACGGTAAGCAATACCGTAAGCACACTACGTCCGGCCATCGCACGGTGCGACACGTGTCGAGACGTATGGCACGACATGCGCCGAGCTGGGCGTTCCGGCCATTCTTCCGCGCCCGCCCGGAAGAGCGCAACAACGGCACGCTGGCCCTGCGGGCGCTGATCCTCGCGATGACCGTCGCGGCGGCCGGGCCGGTCGCGACCCTGTTCAGGGACGCGGATCCCGCGGGAGCCACCCGACAGCTCGACCCGATTATCACCGTAAGTAACAGCAACATCGGAGGCGCGCTCCTCGCGGACACCCGCTGCCACCCCGACGCGCTCCCCGGCCCGGAGATGGTGCCGCGCGTCGGGTTCGCGACCAGGGCGGCCTCGTGCCCGATCACACGGCCCTCCCTGCCGATCAGCCGGGCCGGCCCGTCCCCGAGCGCCGGAAGGACGACCACCACCCCTGCTCCCGAACCGTCCTCCAGAGCACCGCTGGCGGGCAACCGCCACGGTAGCGATGACGCCGTCCCCATCCCGGCATCCATGAAGACGCCACAGCTGCCACCGGCGGGCGTCCTGAGCATCCGCCTGGCCGCCGGCCTGCGGGGGCACGTCGCGGCGACCCGCAGAGCGAGCGGAACGGAGGACCTCGTCGGCTCCGGCCGCTGAGCCTACGATCGCTGTGGACGATCACCGTGCCGGTGCCGGCGGGAACCCGTCCGCGCGGCGGACGGCCGGCTGCCGTCATCATGAGAATCGGCAAGGAATGGATACGGAAGCAGCGCGCCGGTGAAGCATCACACCGACCACCGGCATGAACCGTCGGGAACCCGAGCCCGGCGAGGATATGGACCATGAGACCGGGGGGGCAGCCATGGAGCCGGTCCATATCCGGAGTACGGCGTCGGGCATGATGTCGCTGCTCCTCGTCGTCGCCCTCTTCCTTACGGTCACGTCATGCTCGGCCAACCCGGCCCATGACGACCGTGAACAGGCCGGTGGCGGTTCAACGAGAACCAGCCCCACAGTCGTGCCCGTGACCGGCGGTACGGTCCGCGGCGCGCGCACCGCCCTGGGCACGTCCTTCTATGGAATTCCATATGCGGCACCGCCGGTCGGTGACCGACGGTGGCGCTCACCCCAGCCCGTCGCGCCCTGGACAGGTATCCGGAATGCCACGAAGAAAGCGCATCCCTGCCTTCAGGGCAGCCCGGACAACGGCGGCCTGGGCGAACAGTCCGACGAGGACTGTCTTTTCGTCAACGTTCACGTTCCCGCCGTGGGCGGCGACAGCGGCGCGGACGGCGGCCAGCTCGGCGGCCCCGGCCCGAACGGTGACACGGGCGGCGAGACGAGCGGCGGGGCGGGCCGTGACCGGGCGGGCGGTGGCCGGCTACCGGTGATGTTCTGGATCCACGGCGGTGGTTTTGTCGGCGGCTCCGCGAACGAATACGACGGAAGCCTGCTCGCCGCGACAGGCCGGGTGGTCGTCGTCTCGGTCGAATACCGCCTGGGAATTCTGGGATATCTTGCGCTGCCCGCGCTCGACGCCGAGGACGGGCAGCCCGGGAACAGCCGGTCCGAGAACGGACAGCCCGGGAACGGACAGCCCGGCAGCGGACAGCCCGGGAACGGGCAGCCTGGCAGCGGGCAGGCGCGGCCGGGCGACTCCGGGACATACGCGGTCCAGGACATCACGGCCGCGCTGCGCTGGGTTCGTGACAACATCGCCGCGTTCCACGGCGACCCCGGCAACGTGACGGTCTTCGGCGAGTCGGCCGGGGCGATCGGTACCTGCGCGCTGCTCGCCTCCCCGCCCGCGGCCGGCCTGTTCCATCGCGCGATCGTGCAGAGCGGCCCGTGCTCATGGCCGTTCCTGACAGTGCGGGACGCCGAGCGGACCGGGACCGACACCGCGCGCAGGCTCGGCTGCACCGACCCCGTCCGGGCGGCGGACTGCATGCGTGCGCTACCCGCCCGGGACGTGCTCGCCGCGGCCGACCAGCAGGCCGACATCCTCAGCCCGTTCCCGTGGGCGCCCGTGACAGGCGGGCGGACGCTGCCGGTGCCACCGTCCACGGCCATCGCCACCGGCGCCTTCGCGAAAGTGCCGGTCATCATCGGGACGGTGCGGGACGAGGGCCGCATTTTCACCAGGCCCTGGAGCGGCCGGGCCGGCCGGTTGACCGACCAGCAGGTGAACGCGGTCCTCGACCAGCATTTCCACGACAGGATCGGCGCCGTCCGCAGGGACTATCCGCCGGGCTCGGCGCCGCCGGCCGAACGGCTCGCCCGTGTCATCACCGACGCGCTGTTCACCTGCCCGAGCGTGGCCTCGGCGTCCATGCTGACGCGGGCCGGCGTGCCGGTCTTCTCCTACGAGTTCGACCTGCCCGACAGCGCACCGTCCGTTCCGGGCACGCTCCCCGGTGCCTCGCACGGATGGGAACTCGGCTACCTGATCCCGGACGCCGACCAGCAGTGGCCTGGCTCGGCCCACCGGGAACTGTCCGACACGATGATCCAGTACTGGACGAGGTTCGCGGCCACCGGCGACCCGAACACACCGCCGGCCGGGGCGCCGAACCGCAGGGACGGCGTGGGCGCGGCCGGCCGGACGCTCCCCACCCCGGCGCCGCCCGTCTGGCCGGTCCACACCACCGAGCGGGCGCAGACGCTGTCGATCAGGCCCGGTGACATCCGTCCGATCAGCACCCTCGCCGACGACCATCACTGCGCAACCTGGCAGCGGTGACCGGCTGCCGGCTGCCGGCTGCCGATTTCCGGTTTCCGGCTGCCGGCTGCCGGCTGCCGGCGGCTTCTGCCCATCCCGTCCGGATGGGACCCTGGACGGACATACCGCTCCCAGGCGAAGGCAGAAGGAGACATCAATGGTCGACGCCCACGCCGCCGTGGACGGCTTCCTGCCGAGCGGCCAGGCCCTTCCCTTCACCAACGACTTCCCCAGGCAGCCCGTCCTGAAGATCAGAGTCCCGGGTGTCGGCCGGGTGCCGGTCGGGGACGCCAGCCGCGGGCTGTGCGGAGGGATGGCCTACGCCACTCGCGATCTTTTCGAGGCGAGGCTGCCACCGCCCACGTCCAAGGAGGTGCCACCACCCGACTCGCCGCTGTACCGCTACCTCGTCCGCCGGCTGTTCGACAGCTTCGACATCCCGCGTGGCGTCGCCCGCTACTACCGGCTCATGTCCACCCGGGACGCGGACACCACCCGGTCATCGCTGACGCTGCGCGGCGCCGGGCGGATCACCGTTGTGGACGAGTGGCCACAGGTACGCCTCGACATCGACCGCGGCACACTGTCCCCGCTCGGCATCATCACGGTGCGCTCCTACAGCCCCTTCCAGCTCGGCCACAACCACCAGGTGCTCGCGTACGCCTACGAGCAGCGACAGACCGCGGTCACGCTACGGGTCTACGACCCGAACACACCGCTGGAGCGGGCCGACACCGTGACGCTGTCCTTCGACGTCGCGGACCCGAGCGGCCCGGTGCCGGTCAGGCACAACCTGGCCATCGGCGGACGCCCGGTCCGGGCGTTCTTCCGCACCCGGTACCGCTGGACGGACCCACGGCCCGCGCTCCCGGCCACCTGACCTCACCGGAGCGGGACGCGGGGCCGCCCCTCCGCCGCGGACAGCCGGACAGCCGGACAGCCGGACCATCCCGACCCGCTCCCGCCCGCTTCGCGCCGGCCCGGCGAGCCACGGGCGGAAGGCGGTTTGTCGTCACCGCCCGCCGTCCCCTATGCTCAGCTTGCCGTACCGACGGCAGACGTCGCCGCGTCCGAGCTGTGAGCCAGCCCGATCGCTGCTGCCCGCCCCCATCGTCTAGCGGCCTAGGACATCGCCCTTTCAAGGCGGTAGCACGGGTTCGAATCCCGTTGGGGGCACGCTCCGTGTCGTGCGGTGAGTGGCAGCATCGTGGTGGCCGGCGTGGCTGTTGCTGACCCACTGTGGCTCGCTCGGGCCGCCGGCCTGCGGTCGTTGGTGCAACGGTCCCGCCGGTTCCGCTGAGGTTCGGTGCATCGTTCGTCGGCTGCGTCGCGGCTCGCGGCCGGCTATGAGGTTGACGTTGTATTAACCGGGGCTCATCCTCGGGGAGGTGATCGTCGGCTGGACCGACGAGTTCGACCGCTGGCTGACCCGCGCGGAAGAACAGGGAGGCCGCGTCCTCACCGTCGCTGTCGCGCTCCTACAGGCGCTCACTGAGCTCCCGGCCAGCCCCCTCGAGGAGTCCCCGACCTTCAAACGGGTACGGCAAGCCCGCCGCCACGAACTCTGGCGCGTCGCCCACCCCTTCGACCCGGACGTCGCGGTCCGGATCATCTGCTGATTCCCCGCCGACGACCACGTCGTGGTCGCGTTGATCGGGTTCGACAAGAAGACGATCGGCGACGTGTTCTACGCCAGTGCCGCCACCCGCGGTGAAGCCCTCGTCGACGCCTGGCTGCGCCAGCAAGGAGGCACCCCATGACCGACAACGACACGACCGAGGGCGGCGTCACGTTCCTCCGCGGCAACGACCGCATCCGTCAGCTCGCCCAACGGCCCGATATCGCCGACGAGGTCGCCCAGGTCCGTGCAGGCATGGCCGAAGCCGACCGTACCTACGCGATGGGCTTGGCCGCGCTCCGCCAGGCTGCCACCCTCACCCAGGTCGAGCTTGCTCGCCGCATGGGTGTCACCCAGGCAGCCATCAGCCGCATGGAACAGCCGCACGACCTTCTGTTGTCGACGCTCAACGCCTACCTGGCGGCCATCGGCGGCACTGCCTACATGATCGTCCGTTTCGCCGACGGCCACGAAACCACCCTCAACCTCGCCAAACTTGCATAACCGGACAGCGGGTCGTCGGCCGCCTGGCGGTCGCATTCGAGGCTTGGGCGCCCATTTCGAGCACCGGGGCCGGTCTTCTGGCTCCCGGGCCCGGCGGACTGAGGGTTGTGGAACCTGCGGACTCCGAAGTCCCGGGAACCATCGATGCCCCGAGGGACACTCGGAAGACCATGGATGCGGTCGGGCGCCCTGGCGGACTCCCGCCACGCACGCACATAGCGTGCGCGCATGGGATCAGGCCACGACGATCAGTCGGTGGGCGCGTCTTCGACGCCGAGCAGCCGGCGAGGCGGCGGCCGTCGCGAGCCGCCCACCATGGTCTTTGAGATCCATTGCTTGGACGGTGAGCAGAGCAAGCGTCTCGGCCTCGTGCAGGCACGAGCGATCCACGATGTTCTGGCCTGGATAGCCCAGAACCGGCTGAACGGGGCCGCGCCCGACACCTCGACCGAATCCGGTCACGGGGTCAATCCTGCGCTTGAGGCGGACCCGCACCTCCCTGATCAACAAAATGGCGACCGGTCGGATCACCAGTCCGATTTCACATTTCCAAACTTCGCCCGTATCAAGGGCATCAAGAATTTGGTCGCCAACAACGGCTGATAAAAGAAGCGGAATCACGCAACGCTAGAGCGGCGGACTCTCTGCTTCCGAGCCTGTCCGGAGCATGTCGACAGTTGAAGCCACGAGGAGGAACGGTCCAGGCGAGGGTGACGAGGCTGGCGAAGATGATCGCACAGGGTCGTCCGGGCCCATGGTGATGATCGACCTCGGCGTCAACGGCCTTCATCGCCCGGAGAAGATGGGGCAGACCTGGGCTCACCGAGCTACCCGGTGCCGAGACGGAGCCTCTCGGCGGGCTGCCCGGTGACCGCGGCGATCAGCTCGAAGTCCTTGTCGACATGGAGCACCACAAGCCCGGCGAGTTCGGCCGTGGCGGCGATGAGTAGGTCGGGGACGGATGGTGCGCGGTGGTGCCCGGTGCCGGCGAGCAGCTCCTGGACCTCGACAGCCCTGGACTCGATACGGGGCGTGGTGTTCTCGACGGGCATCGCCGAGACCGGCGGCCGGCGCAGCCGGACGCGGAGATCCTGAACGGATCGTGCGGAGAAGCCGACCTCCAGGATCGTGACCGTCGTGATCCGGAGCAGGCCCTGCTGGATGCGGGACAGCCACAGGTCGGCGTCGGGACTCTCGCTCAGCCGGACGAGAGCGGATTTGTCGACGAGCCAGCGCTGCGTCGTCTCGGCTGTGGCGGTCACGCCCAGGCCTGCCGCATAACCTCCGGGTCGGCGAGATCGCGGAAGGTGGTGCTGAACCAGCGCAGGTCGTCGAGGGTCACCGGGGTGGCCGAGCGTGCCGCATCCTGGGCAAGCTGTCGGCGGAGATACTCGTTGCGGGACAGACCGAGCCGAGCGGCATGCGCCTCGACGGCTGCCAGCACGTCATCGGGCACGTCACGGATGAGCACATCGGACATCAGCCGCACCTCCAAGCGATATCCCATGCTATCAGACACCGGCCGGGCCGCCCTGCGGACCCGGGCAGCCGAGCAGCTTTGCACCTCCGGGCAGCTGGGCGGCCCCCGACATCGAGGTTGCCGGTGAGGAAGCTCAGGGCCACGGTTACCCCGAGCAGAAAGTCACCAGAGGATCATAACCGTCCATCCACCCGCCTGACATCCCGGAAAACGCCAGAACTGTCTGGAACGTGAGCGTCTCCGCCGACGACATCCGGGGGACGGCATCGACGAGAACCTGACACCCGGCCCAGCCGGGCCACTGGTCGCGCCGGAACTCGTGATGCACGTGTTCGCCCCGGTCGGCGGCGAGCACGCGGCCGAAGCGTACGACTACCTGCGCCGGGTCTGGGACGCCTGTGGCGACCAGTTCGGCATGTGGTATCCGATCAGCACGCTCGGCCTGCCCCGGCATCCGCCCGAGCGGCACCGGCCAGCGACCGCCCAGGTCGAGGAGCCGATCGCGGCACAGCAGCGCGGCCGGACCGGACGACAACCGGCCACGAACCCACCGACGGCACCGACGGCACTGGCAGCACCGGCAGATGCGAGTGCTCGTCCTCGCGGACGAGTGGCTCTCCGGCCGGGGTGGTATCACCGCGCTGAACCGGTATCTGTGCGCCGCGCTGTCCGCGGCCGGTGTAACCGTCTGCGGCCGGTCTAACCGTCTACCGTGTCGTCTCTAGGGAGACACGGTCGGAACGCAGTCCTGGATGGCCAGTGATTGTATGGTCGACTTGTACTCTTTGATAGTCACGGATGAACCGGCGATGTACTCTGGGGAGCCGGGGGAGACGTTGCCTCTGATCCCGACCACGTACCGGATCGCCGTGTTCTCGTCCATGCCCAGATGCATGAGGCCTTCGGTCATCACGCGGGCATAGCGATAATTCAGTGGGTTGAAGAACGGCTCGCACGGTTTCTCATCGTAGAACCATCGCGAAGGACGTTCGTTTAGCATTGATTCCGCCACGTCCGAGTTCTGGTGAACATCGCGGAGGGTCCAAGGGGCTGTGAAGCAGACGATGTCTTCTCGCTGTTTATCCGGTCGAGTAGGAGTCCGGCCTCGGAACAGCAGCATGCGTCCGTAGAGCTGATTACTGAGATCCAGTTTTCTCTCCTGTTCGAGTACGTGCCATCGGTCAATGAGGATCCGGACGGTCTCTTCGTACTTGCGAGGGTCGATGTGGCACTCGTCGAGCATGATCATTAAAAACCA
>NZ_CEVIVD010000141.1:1095-11925 GCF_982290655.1 Protofrankia sp. CiP1_Cm_nod3 | reverse complement strand
GCGGACCGCAGCAAGAACAGATCGAAACACGCGGCGCCGCAGAGCGCCGCAGCCTCGCCTGCAAGGAGATACAGCCGAGCTTGCTGACGAGGAGACCGCGTCCGGTCGAGGTACCGCTGGGAGACCTCCAGGAGAAGGCGGGCCTGTTGGTAGGCATCAGGAAGCGCGAGGGCGCCGTAGCCTGCAGCCAGATGCCTTATGTCGTCTTCGACCTGGTCAATGGTCATCTCCGGCAAGGTGCTTGCCGCTGCTTCGGAGGCATGCCCCGCGGCCTCTCGTGCCGTCATTTCAATGTCGCTTTCGGTCAGTGCTGGCGCAGCCGCCTGGTGAACCTTGTCGGGCTCCGGGCTGGCGAGAAGCTGGATCACCGGCAGGCCGAACATGCGTTCCAGAACGGCCGGGGCCGGATGGGCTGGCAGCCGTCTCAGGCCACCGCTGGTCCATCGACGCAGGGTCGGTTCCGCCAGCGTCGCGTTACGGAATACGCGGTCGCCCGTCTCTTCGTAGAGCAGCGCCGAGACCCGGGCATATTCTCGTTCGAAGAGCGAATACGTCATCGCGCGTTCGACCAGAAGGGCGTGCAGCACGGTACGGGATGGCCCGGGGGCCATGGCAACTCCCTTGCTGAAAGACCGGGCGGCTCGTCTCCATAATGCCAGCGTCGACGTGCCGCTGGTGGCGTGTCGCGTCTGGCGGCACTGCTTGATACCTCCGCGATACCTCGACCCTCATGTGAGTGCCAGATGATCCCCCCACAGCATGGTCCGCCTCGGGGTTCCTCGCCAGGCTGGTCTCTGAAACGGAACCGAGGGAGCGCGAGGAACGAGGGTGGCGGACGTGCCGAGCTGTCGAATTGGCTGGAGAACGAGCCGCCGTGGGTCTGTGCCGGTGTCGACAGGCTCTGTCAACCGTGTCATGCGACCGCGGCGTTTCGCGTGGGGCCCGATCGCTTGGGCAATAGGCTGTCCGTGACGCCAGCCGCAGCAACTGTCGAGCGTTGGCAGAGCACGGCTATCCCGGCAGGCTGGCAGCTCCCGGTGCTCGCTGGACAGGCCACGCCCTCCGATCGTCGGGCCGGGCCGGGCCGGGCCGGGAGGATGTAACTGATTGTTACAGAACATTTTCTCGGGATTGCGATCGATGTTCTGGATCTCTCCAGGAAGGGCGGGTATGGGCAAGAAACGTGACGCAGGCGGCTTCGCCGTAGCGGATCGTCAGGAGCGATACAGGACAGGAAGTCTTCTATGACTGACGTGGCCACCGGTTCTAGCCGTATCGATGAGCTGCGAGAGCAGTTGATCGGTGAGTTGCGTGAGCTGAATGCGCTTCGTACGGCAGCGGTCGAACGGGCTGTCCGTGCTGTTCCTCGGCACCTGTTCCTGCCAGAGGAGACGGTGGAAGCGGCGTATGCCGCTGAACGGGCGTTGGTGACCAAGAGGAATGAGTACGGTGTCGCGCTCAGTTCGGTCAGTGCCGCGCGTATCCAGGCGTTCATGCTGGAACAGGCTGATGTCCGCCCGGGGATGCGTGTGCTCGAGGTCGGTTCCGGTGGTCTCAACGCGGCTTACCTGGCGGAGCTGGTCGGTGTGTCCGGTGAGGTGACGACGGTCGACATCGATCCGGATGTCACGGCCCGCGCCGAGCGCCTGCTGGCGGAGGCCGGCTACGCACGGCGGGTGCGCGTTGTGCTCGCCGACGCCGAGGAGGGTGTCGCCGCGTTTGCCCCGTATGACCGCATATTGATCACCAGTGGGGCCTGGGACATCCCGCCGGCGTGGGTGGCCCAGATGTCCGAGAACGGGCGGCTTGTGGTGCCGCTGCGGCTGCGGGGTCTCACACGCTCGGTCGCCTTTCAGCGTGAGGGCGGATGTCTGGTGTCCCGCGACTACGAGGTCTGCGGGTTCGTTCCGATGCAGGGCGCCGGGGCACATCAGGAGCAACTGCTGCTGGTGACCGGCACGGACGAGATCGGACTACGGTTCGATGACGGGCTGCCTGCCGATCCGGCTCTGCTGGACAACGCGGTGCGCACGCCCCGCGCGGAGACGTGGACGGGGGTGACGGTCGGGCGCTGGGAGTCGTTCGAGATGCTCCAGCTGTACCTGGCCACGGTGCTGGACGGGTTCTGCGTCATGACGGTCGACCAGGAGCTCGACACCGGCCTGGTTTCCCCAAGCAACAAGTCGTTCGCCATGGCGACCGTCGACGGGGGCAACTTCGCCTACGTCGTCGTGCGCCGCACGGCCGACGACACGGTGGTCGAGTTCGGGGTCCACGCCTTCGGGGCGGACGGACCCGCGCTCGCCCCGAAGGTGGCCGACCAGATATGTACGTGGGATCGCGAGCAGCGCGGCGGGCCCGGCCCGGTCATCGTCGTCTACCCGGCCGGAACGCCCGATCACCAGATGCCGCAGCCGCCGGTGGCGCGGGTCATCGACAAGATTCACTGCCGGGTCATGCTCGCCTGGCCCGCGGCCGCTGCCGAGGACCAGGGCATCCCGGCTCATCGTCTCGATCTTACTGAATAGGAACGGAGAACGGTCGAAATGCTGGATGTCCATATCCCGAACGGCGCCACGGCACTGTTGACCGAGCCGTCGGACTCCGACGGCCTCGAAGTCATCGACGACGAATTCACGCTGGATATACGGGTCGTGCTGGCCGCGTACCCGAACGGCAAGCTCCAGTGCAACACGGATGACAACTGTGGCTCCACCTGCCACAAAGCCAGCGCCTGCAGCTCATTCGTTCAGGACCCGGCCTGAACGACCGCTTCTCTGCTGCTGGTACGCCGGACAGCCCCGTCCCGGCGCACCAGCAGCACCGGCGAGCCTGCTGTATCCACAGGGAGGGGTCAGTGACAGCACAGCCACCAGCCCGCTACCGGTGGCAGGCTGGCGCGATACTGCGCGCCAGCACCGATCCAGGCGCCTTGAACCTGCCCCCCGCTCTTGGCCTGGACGGCGACGGCACCGTGGCGGAGGGGCGGGCTTTTCTGGCCGCCGTGTGGCGGCGCGCGGAGATACGGGACGCGCTGAGCGCTGCCAGCCCCGTGCTGTGCCAGCAGGTCGACGATGTCGTGGCCGGGAAGCGGTCCGATCCGAGGCGGGTGCGCCAGACGGTGCTCTCCCTCGCTTCCTACCTCCTGCGCTGGCAGCGACGCCCCACACCCTTCGGCCTGTTCGCCGGGGTCGCCCCGGCCCGGATCGGTGACGCGCCGAAGGCGTCATGGGGACGGGAGCACCGTGTGGTGGTACGGGCCGACGCGGACTGGCTCGCCGACATCGTCACCCGTCTGCAGCGGTGCCCCCGGTTACTCGAACGCCTGCCCGTGGCCGCCAACGGCGTTGGGCAGGTCCGAGGTGATCGCTACGTCGTGCCGGGACCGCCCGCGGATGGGCGGGCTCATCTGTTGGCCCCGGTTGAGGTGTCCGTGCGTTACACCCGCCCGGTCGCCGCGGCCTTGGCCGCCGCCCACACCCCCATCCGGTACGGCGTACTGCGCGCCCGGCTCACAGAGCGGTTCCCGGCTGCCACCGTGGACCAGGTCGATGCCATGCTCGGCGGCCTGATCGACCAGAACATGCTGATCAGCAGCCTGTGGGCCCCGATGACCTGCGTGGATGCACTCGACCACGTGTGCGCCGAACTGGCTGCCGCCAACGCGCACACCATTCCCGAGATCGCGGATCTGGTCCACCAGCTGTGCGCGATACGCGAGGAACTCGCGGCTGGCGGCTCGGCCGCCGCGCGGCCGGCGAGGATTGGGCTGATCACCCGGATGAAGGCGCTCAGTGACGTCGCCGCGGTGCCCCTGGTCGTCGACAGCGCCGTGGACTGCGACGTCCAGATCCCCGAGCAGGTGGCCGTGGAAGCGCAGGAAGCCGTCTGTGTCCTGCACCGCCTGACACCATACCCATTTGGCTACCCGCAGTGGCAGGATTATCACCGTCGCTTCCGGGAGCGATACGGGGCTGGCGCCGTCATCCCCGTCCTGGAGCTGGTAGCCGACAGCGGACTCGGGCTGCCCGCGGGCTATCTCGGTTCCGCACGGGGCCGTGCCGCCCGGCAGCTGACCGAACGTGACGAGGCGCTTCTCGGCCTGATCCAGCAGAGCCTGTTGGACGGGTGCGCGGAGATCGTCCTAACCGAACCGGTGATCAGAAACCTGGCGGGCGACGCGACCGATGCCATCCCCGTGCACCGTGTGGAGATGTCCTTCGAGATCCACGCGGCGTCGTTGGAAGCCCTGGCGCGCGGAGCATTCCGTCTGGTGGTGACCGGGACTCCGCGGCCGGGCAGCAGCATGGCCGGGCGGGTCGCCCACCTGCTGCCGGCCCAGGAGCGAGCCGAACTCGCCGCCACCTTCGACACGGCCGGCCCGGACGCGATCACCGCGCAGTTGTCGTTCGTGCCGCGTCGGCGGCGCAACGAGAACGTCGCCCGTACTCCGCAACTGCTGCCGTGTGTCGTCTCTCTGGCCGAGCACCGGGAACCGGGCGACGGCGTGCTCCCTCTCACGGATATCGCGATCACCGCGGACGCCCGCCAGTTCTCCGTCCTGCAACTCTCCACGGGCCGACGCATCGAGCCGCGGGTCCTGCACGCGCTGGAAGCGGGAATCCACACCCCGCCGCTCGCACGGTTCCTCGCGGAGATCACCACCGCCCGGTCCGCCGTCTACACGGCGTTCGACTTCGGCGCCGCCAACCACCTGGCCTACCTACCACGGGTGCGTTACAAGCGCACCATCCTCGCCCCGGCCCGCTGGCTACTCACCGCGCCGGACCTGCCCGGCAGAGAAGCCGACATGGCCGCGTGGGACGCGGCCTTCGAGACGTGGCGGGCAAGGCTGCGGGTACCCGTCCGCGTCGCCATGATCGAAGACGACCAGCGGCTTCCCCTGGACCTCAACCATCCGGTCCACCGTCTTCTGCTCCGTACTCGCCTCGACCGGGCCCGTCGCCTCGAACTACGCGAAGCTCCAGGCCCGAAGGATTTCGGCTGGCTCGGCCGCGCCCACGAAATCCTTCTCCCGCTGGCTCTCACCGAACCCACCCGGACCAGCCCGCCACCGGTACCCCGGCGGGCAGGCGGCGTTGCCAACGGCACCGCCTGCCCGCCGGACCGCTCCACTGTCCTGTGTGCCCATGTGCACGCCCATCCGACGCGCTACGACGAGATCCTGACCGCGTACCTGCCGAGCCTGATCGCAGCCTTCGAGGATGCGCCGCAGTGGTGGTTCCGTCGGCATCGGGACACCTCCCGTCCCGATGCCGACCAATACCTCGTCCTATCCGTGCGGCTGCCCGCACCCGATGCCTATGGCGAGGCCGCTGAACGGCTCTACGACTGGGCGGACCAGCTACGCCGTCAGCGCCTGGTGTCGCACCTCTCGCTTACCACCGAAGCATCCCAGCCGGGACGGTACGGCTACGGCGAGGTTATGAAATACGCGCGCACGGTGTTCATGGCGGACTCGGTGGCGGCCCTCGCCCAGATCGGCATGGCGCTGGCGGGAACGAGCGCGCAGGCCTTGGCCGCCGCCAGTCTGGTCGACCTGGCCGTCCGGTTCGCACCCGCCGTTGACGAGGGCCTCGACTGGCTGGTCCGGCGCCTGCCCCAGGAACACGGGCGGCTGGACCGGGCGCTGCGCGACCAAACCCATGAACTCGCGGACCCGCACCGCCGGTGGACAGCCCTGCGGTCCCTGCCCGGCGGGACGGACGTGGTCGCTACCTGGCTGGCTCGTGCCGCCGCACTGGCCAGCTATCGCGAGCAAATGGCGGCGCAGCGTGACCCGCTCACGGTCCTGCGGTCCCTCCTGCACCTGCACCATGTACGCGCGCTGGGCGTCGACCTGGACCTCGAGCGCGTCTCCGGCCGCCTCGCGCGAGCCTGCGCACTGCGCCACACCGCCCGGAGCTCTAAGTGACTAAAACACTACAAAACTGGACCAGTCTTGCTGATGCTGTCGAGAGGTTCGCACAGCACCTCGGTATACCGGAAACACCATCCCCCGACGAGCCCTGGGCCGGGCAGTCCCTCGCCGACGGCGCCGCCGGCATCGCCCTGTTCCACATCGAACACGCCCGCACCGGCAGCGGCAGCTGGCGCACCGCACACACCTGGATCACAAACGCGGTAGCCAGCCCGATCAGTGGCTCCGACACCGCCGGCCTCTACCTCGGTGTGCCGGCCATCGCCTACATGCTGCATGCTGCCAACGCCGGCTCACCGACACGGTACAGCGCCGCCCTGGAGACCGTGGACCACAACGTCACCGACCTCGCGCACCGCCGCACCACCACCGCGATGGCCCGCATCCGCCGCGGCGACCGTCCCGCCTTCCGCGAATACGACCTCTTCTACGGGCTGACCGGCATCGGCGCCTACCTGCTGCGCCGCGACCCGGGCGGCAGCGCCCTCGGACGCATCCTCCGGTACCTTGTCGCGCTCACCCGCCCCCTGCCAGGCGACGACCAGGCCCTGCCGGGCTGGTGGGTCGCCCACGACCCGCACACCCGCACCTCCGCCCGGTATCCGGACGGGCACAGCAACCACGGCGCCGCGCACGGCATCGCCGGGCCGCTGATGTTCCTCAGCCAGGCACTGCGGCGCGGGGTCGTCGTGGACGGCCAGCAGGAGGCCATCGAGACCATCTGCTCCTGGCTCGACACCTGGGAACAGCACGGGGAGACCGGCTCGTGGTGGCCGGAGTGCGTGACCCTCGCGGACCTGCGCACCGGCAGGACCAGCCAGCCCGGTCCCGCCCGCCCCAGCTGGTGCTACGGCACACCCGGAATCGCCCGCGCCCAGCAGCTCGCCGCCATCGCCACCCGCGACGCACGGCGCCAGCGGGCAGCCGAACAGCACCTCGCCGACTGCCTGGCCGACCCCGCCCAGCTCTCCCGACTCATCGACCCGGGCCTGTGCCACGGCTGGGCGGGCGTCTACCAGACCACCTGGCGCGCCGCCCGCGACGCCACCACGCCGGTGCTGGGTATGAGCCTGCCCTCTCTGGAGGAGTCCCTGGCCCACCACGCCCAGCCCGGCATGGGCAACGGACCCGGATTTCTCGACGGCGACGCGGGAACCGCGCTCGCGCTGACCACCGCCGCGCGGAACGCGGCGCCGAGCTCCGGATGGGACGCATGCCTACTGATCGACTGAGCCACCACCGGGCCAAGGACAACGCACACAGCACCGCGCTGGACGAAACCGTGGATGGCGTGCTGCGTGTCCTGGCCGGCAGCCCGCTCGACGACACCGCCGCCCACATCCGCACAGACCCAGCCGATCTGGCCGCAGCCGTCGAGATCTATCAGCAGGCCGGCCGCCGCGCGCTCGAACATCAGTCCGCCGCGACAGTCGACTGGTGGCAGCTCTACATCCAGTTCACCCACTGGCCGAGCGCCGAGCAAGCCGCGGCCGACCACCTCGCGCCGCTCCTGCGCCATGCCGAAGCCAGCGGCGATGTGACCGCCTGGTGGTTCGTCAGAAAACATCCCTGCTGGCGACTGCGCCTACGGACCCGGCCGGGCGACGAAGCGCGCGGCAGCCTGCGCCAAGCACTCGACGAACTTACTGCCGCCGGCCGGATCGCGCGCTGGTGGTCGGGCATCTACGAACCGGAAACCGCCGCGTTCGGCGGCCCTGTGGGCATGACGTGCGCACACCAACTGTTCCACGCCGACAGCCGGGCCATCCTGGAGCTGCGTTCCCAGGGAAATGCGCTCGGGCGCCGTGAACTGTCGGTCCTGCTATGCAGCATCCTGATGCACGCCGCCGGGCTGGAATGGTACGAGATGGGCGACCTGTGGCACCGCGTCGTCGCCGAACGGCCCTCCCCTGACAGCGTCTCGCCGGACCAGCTCCGGGGGATAACCGAGGACCTGCGACGGCTGATGCTCGCTGACGCCGGGCCCCTGCTGGAGCCGGGCGGCCCCCTCGCGTTCGCCGCCGCATGGGCCGACGCCTTCCGGCAGGCAGGGCACGCCCTCGGAACGGCGGCCCGCGACGGAACGCTGGACCGGGGCCTGCGCCACATCCTCTCCTATCACGTGATCTTCCATTGGAACCGTCTCGGTCTTTCTGCACGTACTCAGAGCATCCTTGCGTCGGCGGCCTGCTCGGCCGTCCTCCACCTGCCCGTCCTGCACGTCCGTTTCTTAGCGAGGAAATAGTAGTGACTGAATACGAAATCACGAGCACACGCAAACAGCCTGACGCATCCGGTCTCGCATACATGGAAATGCCCGAGACGTTCAATACAGCACGCGGAAGACGGTGACAGAGGGCAGGATGGCGACCTTCGTGCGAACAAACGGCTTGGCCGCCGATGGAATCACCATGGCCACGGCGCACCCGGCGCGGATGTACGACTATCTCCTGGGCGGCAAGGATCACTATCCGGCTGACCGACTCGCGGCGGAGCGGATACTGCGGGCCGCGCCCGAAGCCCGGTTGATGGCCCGGGAGAACCGACGCTTCCTCCACCGCGCCGTCCGGTTCCTCGTCGCCGAGGCCGGCATCCGACAGATCATCGACATCGGGACCGGAATCCCGGCCGCAGACAACGTCCACCAGACCGCCCAGAAGATCACACCGGACGTCCGAGTCGTCTACGTCGACAACGACCCCATCGTCCACGCGCACGCCAACGCGCTGCTGACCGGCACCGGCCGGACCACGGCCGCGCTGGCGGACCTGCGGGAACCACACGAGATCCTGCAGCATCCCCGCGTCCAGCATCTGATCGATTTCACCGAACCCGTGGCCCTGCTCCTCGTCGCCGTCATGCACTTCATCCGCGACGAGGAAAACCCCACCGGCATCGTGCGGACGCTACTCGATGCGCTACCGGTGGGCAGCTATCTGGCGCTGTCCCATGCCACGGGTGACCTGCGACCCGCAGCAGCGGCCCAGGTCACCGAGGTTTACGACACCGCCACCTCGCCCCTCGCCGTACGCAGCCATCCCGCCATTGCCGCGTTCTTCACCGGGTGCGATCTGGTGGACCCGGGTCTGGTCCAGGTGCCGACATGGCGACCGGCCGGCAAACGCCCCAAGGGTTACCGCAACATCTGGATTTATGGTGGAGTAGGCAGAAAAATATAATTCTCCTATTTCCAAACTATCCAGATAGCATAAGATCGATTGCTATTGGCTACCGCTCCCCGTCCCTATACGTCGCCAGCCCAGCTGTTGACGTCCACTACCAGATGGATCCCTGTCCATGGCCTTGCCAGAGAAGATGAATGGTCTTGATGTCGGACACACAGGGCTTCGGCGGCGAGTTTTGGATCTGGATCTGACTCTGGCGCAGACCTTGTGACGTACCACTCGCCGGCAACCGTGGTCGAGCGCGGTCGACCAACCACGCTGCCCGGGAGCTCGCTGATGACGCTCTGCAATCACAAGATCCGCGCTAGAGTCCGATCCGCTCGAATCGCTCAAAGCTATACCAAGTCGTCATTCCTTCACGGGGTCTGTGTGCTGCTCGCGACCAGCGCGCCGACCACCCCGCCTGCTGCTACCGCCCGCACCAGGCCCGCGGGATCCGACAGCGTGTGCGGGCCGGCGCCGATGAGCACCACGATCTCGCCGTGTGCATCCATGTGCTCCGTCCAGCCGGGCGGAGGATCGATCTGGCCCTCGAAGACGGTCAGCCGCGCGGCGGTCAGGCGTACCCCGTCGCCTGTTCGCGTCAGGTGCCAGTCCGGCAGGTGCGGCAAGGATTCCCGGAACGGTGCCGCTAAGCCCGTGACCACGGTCATGCCCCACGCCAGGCAGCGACTCATCAGAAGATCCACGGTGTCTCCAGTAGGCGTGAGCCGGTGGATCGTCACGTTTCCTTCAAGAACCATGATCGGCCCAATGTCTCCGATCATGGGAGTGCACCGCATCGTCACCGACACGTCTCTACGCTCCCCTGCTGCCGGGGGCGGGCTGCCGGCTCATCGTGCGGGTCGCGGTTGCCGTGGCGGGGACGGTGAGGTGGGACAGGAGGGCGTCGGTGCCGGGGTGTGGTTCGGCATCGAGTTCCCGGAGCCGGCGGCGCAGGAGCTGGTAGGTGCGGTGGACCGCGTCGGGGCGCTGCCGCCCAGCTTCAACTTCCATGATCTTCTGATAGGTGGGTTCGGCGTACGGGTCGATGGTCAGGGCGTGGCCGAGGAGATCGAGGGCGCGGTCGGGCTGGTCGGGCAGGTGCCTGTCGGCGAGTTGAGCCAGGGCGTCGAGGAGCTGATGGTGCACGGTGGTGATGTGGCTGTCCGCCCATTCGTAGGTGCTGGCGGCCAGGAACGGCTGCCGGCCGGTGGCGGTGACGGCGCGAGCCAGGGCGGTGGTGCGCCGGTCGGGGGTGACAGCGTCGGCGAGGGCGTCCTGGAAGCGCCACAGGTCGACGTCCACGAGGGCGGGGTCGAGCTGGTAGCCGCCGCGGATGGTGGTGATGAACCAGGTGCGGTCGTAGCCGCTGGCGGCGCGCAGGGTTTCCCGGAGGGAGCCGACGACGGTGTAGAGCTGGTTACGTGCCTTGCGTGGTGAGACGTCGGGCAGGAGCTCGGCCAGGATCGTGCCGGTGGACGCGCCGTCGCGGTGCAGCGCCAGGTAGGCCAGCAGTTGCACGCCGAGGCTGCGTAGACCGGTGCGGATCGGGGTGCCGGCGGCGAGGACGGTCGGCGGGCCGAACAGGCGAAGCGTGACCCCAGGGGCGCGCGGCCGGCCGGTCATCGGCACGCCGGGAGGGGTGGCGGCCGGGGATGGCCGCGTCGGGCCGGATGCCGCGGCATGAGCGGATGTGTGCGCCGGCACGGGCGACCCGCCGGT
>NZ_CEVIVD010000141.1:0-918 GCF_982290655.1 Protofrankia sp. CiP1_Cm_nod3 | reverse complement strand
GCGCCGGCACGGGCGACCCGCCGGTTCCGGCGGGGGGATTGTCGCGGGCCGGCCGGTTCGCGCCGGTGGCGGCTGGCGGGCCTGGCAGCGACGGTGGTGCTGGGGGGTCGCCGCTGGTGGGGTTCGTGGCCGCCGGGTCGGGGACGGCGTCGGGCTGGGGGTCGTCTCCTGCCGGGAGCTGGTTACTGCCGGCCGGGGCTGCTGCCGGTCGGGTGGGCAGGGGTGCAAGCGGCAGGTGCCGGATCGGTGGGGTGCGGTTGGGGTCCTCGTCGCCGGTGGTGTCGGCCGGCCGGCCGCTGTCCGGGACTGTCGGTGGGGTGGTGTGTCCCCGGCTGGGCAGGGTGTGCGCGCCGCCGTGGGCGGTGGTGAGGAGGTCGAGCAGGTGGGCGGTGTCCGCGGCGGGCAGGGTGTAGAGCCGGCGCAGCGTCCGCGTCGCCCCGGTGGCGGTCAGGATCGTGCCGTCCGCGCGGACCGTGTGCTCGGTGCCGGACGGCCAGCCGTCGAGGATCACCGCGGTGATCCCGAGACGCTGGCCCTGGGTGAGGATCCCGGCCAGCCGGCGGCCGATCGCGCGAGGATCCGCGGTGGTGATGAGGAGCACGTCGGGTAGGGCCTCGTCCGGGTGCGCGGCCCGCAGCCCGGCCCGGCTGATGATCTCCCCGGCTGTGGCCGGTGCTTCCGCGGCGAGCCAGGTCCGGTGCGCGACCTCGGCTTCCAGATGGGACAACGCCGCGTCGTCGGACTCGACAACGATCAGATCGGGGTAGTCGGTGTGCCCGTCCAGCGCGAGGCGCCGGACGGTCGACGCGGACAGGATCACCCGGTTGTGTGCCGCACCGGTCAGTTGATGATCGGCGAGGATGGCAGCGAGGAGCGCGCGGGCCGCGCCGGTGCTTCCCGGTCCGGACAGACCCAGCC
>NZ_CEVIVD010000140.1:10228-12611 GCF_982290655.1 Protofrankia sp. CiP1_Cm_nod3 | reverse complement strand
CCCGCCACATCCGCGCCACCGTCCACTACCAGCACGCCACCGAAACCCTCCACCACCACGGCACCACCACCTACCTCGAACTCGGCCCCGACCCCGTCCTGACCGCCCTCACCCACGAAACCCTCACCAGCACCAGCACCAGCACCAGCACCAGCACCAGCACCAGCACCAGCACCAGCGACGAAACCACCGGCGACAGCACCGGCAGCCGCACCGCCCCCGTCGCCGTCCCCCTGCTGCGCCGCAACCGGCCCGAAGCGGCCACCCTGCTCACCGCGCTCGCCACCGCACACACCCATGGCGTCCGCCTGGACTGGCCCGCCCTCTTCACCGGCCCCGACACGACCGGCCCCGACGCGGCGATCGCCCTGCCACACACCGTCCCCCTGCCCAACTACGCCTTCCAGCGCCAGCGCTTCTGGCTGCGCCCCGCCACCACCAGCGGCGACCCCACGACCCTGGGCCTCGCAGCCACCCAGCACCCGCTCCTGCGCGCCGCCCTCACCCCCGCCGACACCGACCAGACCATCCTCACCGGCCGGCTCTCCCTGCACACCCACCCCTGGCTCGCCGACCACGCCGTGCTGGGCTCCGTGATCGTCCCGGGCACGGTGTTCATCGAGCTCGCCCTGCACGCCGGCGAGATCACCGGGTACGACACCGTCGACGAGCTGATCGCCGAGGCGCCGCTGGTGCTGCCCGGCCGGCGCGGCGTCCAGGTACAGGTCGTCGTCGGCACACCGGACGAGACGGGACGCCGGCCGATCGCGGTCCACTCGCGGCCGGACGGCGAGCAGCCCCGCGCCGACGGCTGGACCCGCCACGTCAGCGGCTACCTGACCGCCGACGACACCCCCGGCGCGGACGCGGCGGCGGCCGAGGCGGCCGCCGCGCAGGCCCTGGCGACCTGGCCGCCTCCGGGCGCCGAGGCCATCAGCACCGACGGTGACGACAGCGACGGCGACGGCGGTCCCGGCAGCGGCAGCGCGTACGTCGACAGCGTCTACGAAGCCCTGGCCGGCGCGGGGCTGGTGTACGGGCCGACGTTCCGCGGGCTGCGCGCCGCCTGGCGGCGGCAGTCCGAACGGGGCGAGGAGCTGTTCGCCGAGATCGAGCTGCCCGAGCAGGTACGTGCGGACGCCGGCGACTTCGGCCTGCACCCCGCCCTGCTCGACGCGGCCGTGCACGTCAGCGCCCACCGGGGGCTGCTCGACGCCCCGCCAGGCCAGGTGCAGCTCCCGTTCGCCTGGTCGGGCCTGCGGCTGCACTCCGCCGGCGCGTCCGCGCTGCGGGTGCGGCTGGCGGTGACCGGGCCGGACCGGCTGTCCCTGCACACCGCCGACGGCACCGGCGCGCTCGTGCTGTCGATCGCCTCGCTCACCGGCCGGCTGGTGTCCTCGGCGCAGATCAACGCCGCGCGGGCCGCCGCCGGCGGGGCGACGGACGACGACACCCTGTTCGCGGTGGACTGGAAACCGCTGCCGACGTCGACGGCCACCGACCGGCGGACCTGGTCCGTGCTCGGCACCGAGGAGCACCTGCGCGACCTGCTGCGGCAGGTCCGCGCGGACACCCGCGCGTTCGCCGACCTCACCGACCTCACCGCCGCCCTCGACCTCGGCGAGCCCACCCCCGGCCTGGTCTTCGCCAGCGGCCTGCCGGCCACCGGCGTCGACGGCAGCGGCCCGAACGACAGCGCCGGCGCCGGCGACGGCGGCACCGGCGGCACTGGCGGTGACGTCCTGGCCGCCGCGCACGCAACGGCGCGCGGCGTCCTGGCCCAGGTGCAGGCGTGGACCGCCGAACGTCGGGTCGACGGCACCCAGCTCGTCATCGTCACCCGGCACGCGGTCGCCGTGGACGGCATCCCCGCCGACGCCCAGGGCACAGCCGACCCCCAGGGCACAGCCGACGCGCACACGACAACCGCTCAGGAGACGGACGCCAGCGGGACCGCCGGCGGCGGAACTGTCGGCAGCGGGGCCGTTGGCAGTGAAGTTGTTGACGAAGCTGTCGATGTCGCGTCCGCCGCCGTGTGGGGGCTGGTGCGTTCGGCGCAGGCCGAGCATCCCGGCCGGATCGTCCTGCTCGACGTCGACGACGATCCCGCCTCGGCCGCGGCGTTGCCGGCGGCGCTCGCCGTCGCGGACGCCGGCGGCGAGCCGCAGCTCGCGATCCGCGCGGGCAGCGTCACCGTCCCCCGCCTGGTCCGGGTTCCGGCGGCCGACCCGGCCGACGAGGCCGACCCGGCCGGCACGGCAGGCCCAGGCACGGATGTGGCCGCGGGCAGCTCAGCGTCCACCACGGACACCGCGCTGGACGCGCCGGACACCACGTCGGACACCACAGCGGCGGACACCACAGCGGCCGGCACAGCGGCCGG
>NZ_CEVIVD010000140.1:5775-10203 GCF_982290655.1 Protofrankia sp. CiP1_Cm_nod3 | reverse complement strand
ACGCCGTTCGCCGCCGGCGGCACTGTTCTGGTCACAGGTGGTACCGGCGCGATCGGCGCGCTGGTCGCCCGCCACCTGGTCGCCGCCCACGGCGTCCGCCACCTCGTCCTGACCTCCCGCAGCGGTCCCGACGCCGCCGGCGCGGTGGCGCTGCGGGACGAGCTCGCCGAGCTCGGCGCGACCGCCACCGTCGTGGCCGCGGACGCCGCCGACCGTGGCGCGCTCGCCGGCGTCCTCGCCGCTATCCCGGCCGAGCATCCGCTGGCCGGGGTCGTGCACGCCGCCGGCATCGCCGACGACGGCCTGCTCGCCGGCCTCACCGGTGACCGGCTCGACGCGGTGCTGCGTCCCAAGCTGGACGGCGCCTGGCACCTGCACGAGCTCACCCGCGGGCACGACCTGGCCGCGTTCGTGCTGTTCTCGTCCCTATCGGGGCTCACCGGCGGGACGGGGCAGGCCCCGTACACGGCGGCGAACGCCGCGCTGGACGCGCTCGCGGCGTACCGCCGGGCGCACGGCCTGCCGGCGCTGTCGCTGGCGTGGGGCCAGTGGGCGCTCGCCAGCGGCGTCACCGCCCGCCTCACCGACGCCGACCGGGAGCGCATCACCCGCTCCGGGCTGCGGCCGCTGTCGGACGAGGCGGGCGTGGCGCTGTTCGACACCGCGCTGGCGGCCGGCGCCCGCACCGCCCGCGCGCTGCTGGTGCCGGCGCCGCTCGACCTGGCCGCCATCCGCGCCGGGTCCGCGTCGGCCGGGGTGCCCGCGCTGCTGCGCGGGCTGGTCCGGCCGGCCCGGCGGGCGGCGGGCACGGCGCCGGCGGGTGGCCGGTCGGCGCTGCGCGAGCGGCTCACCGGCCTGTCCGGGGCCGAACGTGACGCGGTCATACTTGAGCTTGTGCGTAGCGAAACCGCGAATGCTCTCGGCTATGCCGACGCCGACCCGGTCTCCGCCACCGGCGCCTTCGTCGAGCTGGGGCTGGACTCGCTCACCGCGGTCGAGCTGCGCAACCGGCTGGAGGCGCACACCGGCCTGCGGCTGCCGGCGACGCTCACCTTCGACCATCCGTCCCCGGCCGACGTCGCCGAGCTCATCGCCGGCCGGCTCGACTCCGCCGGGCCCGATTCCGCCGGGCGGGGGACGCCGTCGGCGCTGGCGGCGGGCGCGGGCAGCGGCGGGCCGTCAGCCGACGCCGTCGCCGCTGTCGGCGGGGGCATCGGCGGTCTGTACCGGCGGCTGTTCGACGCCGGGCAGATGAACGCCGCCGCGCAGCTGCTGGTCGTGGCGTCCAGCCTGCGTTCGACGTTCGACGAGGCGGACCGCCACGAGCACACCCCGCCCCCGCTGACCCTGGTGACCGGGCCGTCCCGGCCGAACATCGTCTGCTTCCCGGCGCTGTCGGCGCTGTCCGGCCCGCACGAGTACTCCCGGTTCGGCAGCCTGTTCCGCGACGAGCGGGACGTCCACGTGGTGCCGGCCCCGGGGCTGCCCACGGGCGACCTGCTCCCGGGCTCGGCCGCCACGCTGATCCGGATGCACGTGGACGCGGTCAGGCAGGTCGTCGGGGACGAGCCGTTCGTGGTCCTCGGCCGTTCGATGGGCGGCTGCGTGGCGAACTCGGTCGTCGCCGGCCTGGAGGCGGAGGGGATCTTCCCGGCCGGGCTGATCCTGGTCGACTCCTACCCGATCGACACCCCCTCCCGGCCGGGGATGGAGTGGTGGAACGCCGCCATGATCACCGCGCTGGTGGAGCGGTTCGACCGCTTCGACATCTCGACGCTGGACACCCGGCTGTCCACCATGGGCACCTACAACCGGATCTTCGGGGACTGGCAGCCGTCCGAGGTCCGTGCCCGCACCTTGCTCATCCGTGCGGAACAGCCGCTGGCCGGCACCCCCGCCGAGACGGCGGGCCGGCCGGACTGGCGGGCGTACTGGACACTCCCGCACGAGATCATCGACGTCCCCGGTGACCACTTCACCATCCTTGAGGAGGACACCGGGACGACCGTCGCCGCGGTGGCCAAGTGGCTGGCGTCGCTTGCCCAGGCGACCTGAGCGGCCCATGAACGGATCCAGCCCGCGCACCGGGGCCCGGCCCGCGCGTCCCACACCGCGCGTCAGCCGGGCACCGGACGGGCATCAGCCAGGCAGCGCGCGGGCACCGGCCAGGCATCGGGACCGGCCTCGCGGCGGACATCCCGGACGACCCACCCCGTGGACCAGAAGCAGCGTGATCGTTTTTCGCGCCGCCGACGGCCCCGGGTCACCAATAGATAACCAGCAGAGGGGACAAGCATGACACTTCCGGCAGTCGTCGTGACCGGCGCCGCCGCCGGGATCGGCCGGGCGACCGTGGAGCTGTTCGCCGAACGAGGCTACGGCGTCGTCGCCGTGGACCCCGACACGGCCGGCCTCGCCGAGCTCGAGGGCATCAAGAACGTCGTGACGCTCGAGGGCGACGTCTCCACCGAGAAGGCGAACGTCGAGGCGGTGCGGCTGGCCCTCGAGCACTTCGACCGCCTCGACGCCGCCGTCCTCAACGCCGGCATCGGCGGCGCGCCGCCGATCGAGGCCCCCGGGGCGATCGAGCAGCTCGACCGGGTCCACGCGGTCAACGTGCGCGGCGCGGCACTCGGCATCCGGGCCGCCGCTCCGGCGCTGCGGGCCGCCGGCGGCGGGGCCATCGTCGTGACGGCCTCCGGCGCCGGGCTGCGCGGCGACCCCTACACCTGGGCGTACAACGCCACCAAGGCGGCGGCGATCAACCTGGTGCGGTCGGCCGCGCTCGACTACGGCTACCAGGGCATCCGGATCAACGCGATCGCGCCGGGCATCACCCTCACCCCGCGCACGGCGCCGGTGAAGCACGATCCCCGGCTGTTCGCGAACATCAACCGGCGGATCCCGCTGCGCCGCTGGGGCGACCCGCGCGAGCAGGCCCAGGTGATCTGGTTCCTCGCGACCCCCGAGTCCTCCTACATCACCGGCGCGGTGATCCCCAGCGACGGCGGCCTCAGCGCGAGCAACGGCTTCCTGCTGCCCCCGACGTACGACGGTGAGCCGATGCAGTGACACCCACTGCGGGGGCACCCGGTTCGGGGACGCCCGGTGCGCCCGGTGCCGGTGCCGGGACACGCGTCCCCGGTGGATCCACCCTCAGCGGATCCACCGGGGGCCCCCGTCCACCACTACCCGGCGGATTCACGCACGGCGGATTCACGCACGGCGGATTCACGCCTGCCGCGTTCGTGCCGGCCGCATGCATGCCGGCCGCGGGCCCGGCACGCACGATGTTCACAACATTCATGACGTTCACGGCATTTATGAGAGGGAAAGATTTATGACCACCACTGACCAGCTCGCCGGGACGGCGGCGGCCGTCGCGACGGACAGCCTGGACAGTCTTCGGACGAACAAGACGATCGCCCGGCGCCTGTACGAGGAGATCGTCAACGAGGGCCGGCTGGAGTTGCTCGACGACTTCCTCGCCAAGGACGCCAGCCGGAGCACCGGCAGCGGCACGTTCGGCCGCGACAGCTTCGCCAGCCACGTCACCGAGCTGCGGCACAACGTCACCGACCTGAAGACCACCGTCACCGACATCGTGGCCGAAGGTGACCGGGTTGTCGTCTTCTGGCGTATCCAGGGCATCCACTCCGGCGAGGTCTGGGGCGTGCCCGGCACCGGGAACACCATCGACGGCACCAGCATCAGCCTGATCACGTTCCATGACGGCAAGGTCGTCGACTACGTCGTCACCCCGGACCGGCTCACCATCCTCCAGCAGCTCGGCGCGATCCCGGCATGACCCGCAAACTGTCGGCCGCCGACGTCGCCGAGATCCACCAGACCATCGCGCTGATCGCGCACGTGTACGACAACCGCGCGCTCGACGCCCTGCCCCTGCTCTTCACCGACGACGTCGAGATCGAGCTCGGCTACGGTGAGGGCGTCCAGCTGCGCGGGATCGACGCCGCCCGGGAGCTGTTCGGCCAGCGGCAGCCGGACGGGGCCGACCACCAGACGGTGAACACGCTGATCCTGACCGACCCGGACGGGACCGTGCGGACCCACAGCCGCTACATCGCGCTGCGGTCGGACGGGACTACCACCAACGGCGACTACCTGAGCATCGTCGTGCACACCGAGCGGGGCTGGCGGATCGCGTACTTCCGCAGCGTGCTGCGCTACCCCCTCGAGCCCGAGGCCGGCCCCCGGCCGACGGCGGTCACGGACGAGTGGCGGCTGACCGCCGACCGTCTCCCGGTGATCGTCGACTGACCCTCGCGGATCACGTCCAGCGCACCCCGCGCGGCCGGGCCCGGCCGTGGCGGCGAGCCGCCCGGCCCGTGCCGGGCCGGCCACCCGAGCCTCGCGGGGCGCGCCGGCCGTTTTCGTCCCGCCTCATCGCCCACCGCACTTCACCGC
>NZ_CEVIVD010000140.1:2826-5390 GCF_982290655.1 Protofrankia sp. CiP1_Cm_nod3 | reverse complement strand
TCCGCCATGCGTCACTGTTCGTCATTCACCGCTGTTCGCCACATATCGCTGTTCGTCATTCACCGTTGTTCGCCGAACCCGCCGGATGCGCCGGGGTTCGCCAGGAGGAGGCAGCAGATGACAGGGTTGACGGCTCGTCCCGAGGACGCCGTTGCCAGGATCGCTCTTCCCCGGCCCGCCGCCGACGACGACGTCCAGGCCGATCGGAGAGCCCCCGCGGCACGCCTGGCCCAGCTGCTGGACACCGGCTCCGTGACCGCCCTGCACCCCGCCGACGACACCGGCGTGCTCGCCGTGCGCGGGCGGATCGACGGCGCCCCCGTCCTCGCCTACTGCACCGACGCGACGGTGATGGGCGGCGCTCTCGGCCTCGGCGGCGCCCATCACATCGTCGACGCCATCGACACGGCGGTGCGCGAGGGCCGGCCGGTGATCGGGCTGTGGCACTCCGGCGGCGCCCGGCTCGCGGACGGGGTCGAGTCCCTCGACGGCGCCGGCCGGATGTTCGCGGCCATGACCCGGGCCTCGGGCCGGGTGCCGCAGATATCGGTGGTGCTCGGCCCGGCCGCCGGCGCCGCCGCCTACGGCCCCGCGCTGACCGACATCGTGATCATGTCGACGTCCGGCCGGATCTTCGTGACCGGCCCCGACGTCGTGCGCAGCGTGACCGGCGAGCAGATCGACATGGCGGACCTCGGCGGCGTCGACGCGCACGGCCGCCGCTCCGGGGTCGTGCACGTCACCGTCGACACCGAGGACGACGCGTTCGTCCGGGCCCGCCGGATCACCGGCCTGCTCACCCGCCCCGGCCGTTTCGACCCGGACACCGTGGACGACGGCCGGGACCTGCGCGAGCTGCTGCCCGCGACGGCGCGGCGCGCCTACGACGTCCGCCCGCTGCTGCTGGAGATCCTCGACGGCGCCGGGCCGTGGAACGCCTTCGAGGAGCTGCAGCCCCGCTGGGCACCCAACATCGTCATCGGCCTCGGCCGCCTCGGCGGGCACACGGTCGGAGTCGTCGCCAACAACCCGATCCGCAAGGGCGGCTGCCTGGACTCGCTGAGCGCGGAGAAGGCCGCCCGGTTCGTGCGCATGTGCGACGCGTTCGGCGTGCCGCTGCTGGTCGTCGTCGACGTGCCCGGCTACCTGCCCGGCGTCGGGCAGGAGTGGGACGGTGTGGTCCGCCGGGGCGCGAAGCTGCTGCATGCCTTCGCCGAGGCGGTGGTGCCCCGCGTCACCCTGATCACGCGGAAGTCCTATGGCGGGGCGTACATCGCGATGAACTCCCGTTCGCTGGGCGCGACCGCCGTCTACGCCTGGCCGCAGGCCGAGGTCGCCGTCATGGGGGCGGAGGCCGCCGTCGGCATCCTGCACCGCCGGAAGCTGGCCGCCGCCGCGGACGACGAGCGGCGCGAGGAGCTGCGCGCCCAGCTCGTCGCCGAGCACCAGCGGGTCGCCGGGGGTGTCGACCGCGCCCTGTCCCTCGGCGTCGTCGACGAGGTCATCGACCCGGCCCGCACCCGCCGCACCCTCGCGCGGACCTTCGCCACCGCGGCCGAACACCCCGCCGCGGACGAGCGCCTCACCACGGCCGGCCCCCGCGGCGGCCACAACAACATCCCGCTGTAACCGGAGCCCCCGGCAGGCATGTTCCCGGCAGGCATGTTCCCGGCGAGCGGCCCGCCGGGAACATGCCTCGGGACGACGGCCGGGAATTTCCCCGGCCGGCGCCCCGGAACCCACGCTGGCACCGGCCCGGATCCGGCCGGGCCGGATCCGGGCCGGCCGGAATCAGTCCGGGAAAATCAGCCGGAAGAGCCCGATCACCGGTTTTTCCACCGGTCTCACGATAGGTCCTGCCACCGGTTTCACGATTCTTGCTGCGGGTCCTCCGAGCCACCGAACGGTTGCCGTGGCCCACCGAACGGTTCCGCTGGCTGGCTGAAATCCCTCGTCTCACCGCCCTGCTCCGCTTCGGCACCCGGCTGCCCGCCTGCCTCCGCCGTGGCCGGCCCGCTGCCCTCACCCTGGGCCTCGGCGCCCGGCCGCGTCCCCTCACCTCCGCTCTCGGCCTGCGCGGCCTGCCCGGCCTGCGCGCCCGGCACCGTGACACCGACGAGTTCGCGCAGCCGCGTCTCGACGTAGGGCTCGGTGTGGTGCGACCTGTCGGCGATCCGCCGTACGAGATCGTTGACGCTGGTGGCGGCCTCCAGGTCCGCGATGCTGACCTGGACGAACTGATCGAGGATCTGGTGGCGGATCTGCTCCCAGTCCCCCCGCAGCCGCTGCTCCAGCTCCTGCGCCTGCTGCTGCTCCATACGATCGCCTCCACCGCGAGCCAGCTATTTGTAGGAATAAAACTACTTCGCTACCAGGCGGCGTCAACTCGAGACAACAGATACATCAGCACCCCGTTCCCGACACGCCAGCCGTCCTATTCCGCCGGAATACCACGACCTGGCCGATGTCCGCCGCGACGGATGTACCGGAACAAGCCATCTTTTTTTCCGAACAAAAGGACCGGCCCGCCGCCCCGCCATCCCGACTCACGATCCCCGACTCAC
>NZ_CEVIVD010000140.1:0-2408 GCF_982290655.1 Protofrankia sp. CiP1_Cm_nod3 | reverse complement strand
GCGACAGCGACAGCGACAGCGACAGCGACAGCGACAGCGACAGCATGAGTTGACAAGGTTAAGTTGACGCTGGCAACCTTCGTCCATGAAATCGGCAGGACGGACGAGGGCGCGCCGGGGTGAGGGCGGCCGGCTGGCCGAGGAGATCCTGTTCGCGGCCGAGGCCCTGCTGGTCGAGACCGGGGACGAACAGGCCGTCACCGTACGCGCGGTCGCCCGCCGGGTCGGCGTGACGACGCCGTCGGTCTACCTGCACTACGCCGACAAGGCCGCGCTCCTTGACGCCGTCTGCCTGAAGATCTGGGGCGACCTGGACGAACGGCTGACCGCCGCCACCGTCGGCGTGGCGGACCCGCTGGACGCCCTGCGCCGGGGCGGCATGGCGTACGTCCGGTTCGGGCTCGACCATCCCGTCCAGTACCGGCTGCTGATGATGGGCCGCCCCCTCGCCCGTGACGAGGGCTGCGCAGCCGGCGCGGCCGGGCCGGCCGGCGCGCCCGCGTCGACGACGGCCGCCCGGGCGGCGCTGCGGCAGATGATCCGGGCGGTCCAGGACTGCGTGGACGCCGGGGTGTTCCACGGGGAGACGCGCCCGCTCGCGCTGAGCCTGTGGGCCGCCGTCCACGGCTGCGTGTCGCTGCTGCTGAGCAAACCCGAGCTGGACTGGCCGCCGCTGGAGGACTTCGTCGACCACACCGTGCGGATGGCCGGGCTCGGCACCGCGCTGATCAGCCGTGTCACCGTCCCCGGCGGCAGCTACAGCAGCGCGGCCATCGCCACCGAACTCGACAGGACCGTCGACCGCCTCCACCACCACCGGCAGGAGCAACAGTGAGCAACCCAGCGGTACCGACCACCACCGCCGAGGCAACGGCCGGGCCACCAGCCGGGCCAGCGGCCGGGCCACCAGCCGGGCCAGCGGCCGCGCCGTCGGTGGCCCTTGGCGGGAAAGCGGCGCCGGCGCCCACCGACGCGCCGCGGGCGCCGAGGAGCGGGCGTGCCCGCGCGGTCCTCGCCATCTCCTCGATCGGGGTGTTCGTCGTCTTCCTGGACGCGACCATCGTCAACGTCGCGTTCGAGTCGATCACCAGGAGCTTCCACACCACGACCGCGGGCCTGGCCTGGGTCCTCAACGCCTACGCGCTGGTCCTCACCGCGCTGCTCGTCCTCGCCGGGCGGCTGGCCGACCAGCTCGGCCGCAAACGGCTGTTCCAGATCGGGCTGATCGGGTTCGCGGTCACCTCCGCCGCCTGCGGGCTGGCGTCCGGCACCGCCGTTCTCGTCGCCGCCCGGGCGCTGCAGGCGGTGTTCGCCGCGATCCTGGTGCCGTCGTCGCTGGCCCTGCTGCTCCCCGAGTTCCCGCCCCAGAAACGCTCAGCCGTGATCGGGATCTGGGGCGCGATGGGCGGGCTCGCCGCGGCCAGCGGGCCGATCCTGGGCTCACTGCTCGTCCAGTACCTGTCCTGGCGCTGGGTGTTCCTGGTCAACGTGCCGATCTGCCTGCTGGCCGCGCTCGTCGGCGCACGGGTGCTGCGCGAGAGCCGGGACGAGGGCGCCACCGGCATCCCCGACCCGTTCGGCGTCATCCTCGTGACGGTGGCGCTCGGCGCTGTCGCGCTCGGCATCGTCGAGGGGCCGGAGTGGGGCTGGGACGACCCCCGCGTCATCGGCGCGTTCCTCGTCGCCGCGGCCGGCCTGCCGCTGTTCGTCGTCCGGACACGGCACGCCGCCCGGCCGGCCGTCGACCTCAGCCTGTTCCGGGTCCGCTCCTACAGCGTGGCGAACGCCGGGATGCTGACATTCGCCACCGCCTTCTTCGCCATCACCCTGGCGAACATCATCTTCCTGCAGACGGTGTGGCACTGGTCGGTGCTGCGCAGCGCCCTCGCGGTGACCCCGAGCCCGCTGCTCGCCGGCGTCGCCGCTCCGCTGGCCGGCGCGCTGGCCGACCGTTTCGGCCACCGCGCGGTCCTCGTCCCCGGCGCGCTGTCCTTCACCGCGGCGATGCTGCTGTTCGCCACCCAGGTCAGTGCCACCCCGCACTACGTCACCGAATGGCTGCCGGCGGCCCTGCTCACCGGTGCCGGCATCGGGCTGACCCTCCCCACGCTCGGCAGCGCGGCCGCCGCGTCGCTGCCGCCGGCCCGGTTCGGGATCGGCAGCGCCATCAACTCCTCGTTCCGGCAGCTCGGCGCCGTACTCGGGGTGTCGGTGTTCGTCGCCGTCCTCGGCACCCCGTCCCCCGCCTCCGCGCTCGACGCCTTCCAGCACGTCTGGTACGTGATGGCCGGCGTCGCCGCCCTCTCGGCCCTGCTGTGCGCCGCCATCCACACCCGCCCACACCGCCCGAACCACCCGCAGCAGGCACAACCAGTACACCAGCCACAACCGGCGCACCAGCCGCAACC
>NZ_CEVIVD010000139.1:11952-13094 GCF_982290655.1 Protofrankia sp. CiP1_Cm_nod3 | reverse complement strand
GGGCTGGCGGCGGCGCGGGACGAGTGGGTGTCGACGCGGGCACGGATGATCGCGTTGCAGGAGGAGTTGGACTGGCAGGTCTACCGGCAGTACGGGCTGCTCGCCGACGAGCTGACGCTGCCGGTCGCCGACGTCCCGGAGATCAGGCTGGGTGAGCGGGCGTTCGAGATCGTGCTGGCGCGGAAGATCGCGGCCGGTGAGGAGACGTCCGAGTGGTTCGCCCGGCACGGCTCCACCCCGGTCACCGAGCCGCCCGCGGGCTGGCCGGCGGAGTACCGGGCGCTGGTGGAGAAGCGGATCGCCGTCATCGAGAACGACCGGAACATCGGGCTGATCGAGCGGCCCGAGTACAAGCGCCGCTGGGCCACCGAGGGCTGGGACAAGCTTCAGGACACCGCCCTGCGGGGCTGGCTGCTCGACCGGCTGGAGGCCCGCGAGCTGTGGTTCGCCGACGTCGACGGGATGGTCCAGCCCCGGCTGTGGACCACCGGCCGGCTCGCCGACGAGCTGGCCGCCGACGCGGGCTTCGTCGCCGTCGCCGAGCTCCACCGCCCCGGCGACCCACTGGCGAAGGTCGTCGCCGGCCTCGTCGAGGACGAGCACGTCCCCTTCCTCGCAGCCCTGCGCTACAAGGACTCCGGGCTGGTCAAACGCGCCGACTGGGAGTCGGTGTGGGACCAGCAGCGCGCCGAGGACGCCGCCCCCACCCCGGAGGCGGCCAGGAAGATCCGCGACGCGATCCCCGTCCCGCCGAAGTACGCCCAGGCCGACTTCCGCAAGGCGTCCTACTGGCGGGCCCGCGGCAAGCTCGACGTCCCCAAGGAGCGGTTCGTCTCCTACCCGCACGCCGGCCCGGCCACCGACCCGACGCTGCTGATCGGCTGGGCCGGCTGGGACCACCGCGAGCAGGCCCAGGCGCTGGCCACGCTGATCGTCGAGCGGCAGGACACCGACGGCTGGGGCGCCGAGAAGCTCACCCCGCTGCTCGCCGGCCTCCGCGAGATCATGCCCTGGGTCCGCCAGTGGCACCACGAGGTCGACCCGCTCTACGACGGCTCCCCCGCCGAGGTCTACGACGCCTTCCTCGCCGAGACGATGGGCCGGCACAACCTCACCGCCGACGCCCTCACCGGCTGGCGCCC
>NZ_CEVIVD010000139.1:9067-11494 GCF_982290655.1 Protofrankia sp. CiP1_Cm_nod3 | reverse complement strand
CTCACCGAGGGTGTCACCGACGCCGAGACCCTGCGCAGCTACGTGGTGACCGACCGGCTGGTCGGGAACTTCGACGAGGCGCTCGGCCTGATCGCGCAGGCGGTGAGCACCGGCACGTCCAGGGGCGTCTACCTGCACGGCTCGTTCGGCTCCGGCAAGTCGCACTTCATGGCGGTGCTGCACGCGCTGCTGCGCGGCGAACCGGCCGCCCGCACGCTCGACGACCGCCTGACCGACGTCGTCGGCAAGCACGACGCGGAGCTGGCCGGCAAGAGGTTCCTGCTCGTCCCGTTCCACCTGCTGGGGGCGAAGTCGATCGAGCAGCGCGTCCTCGGCGGCTACGCCGACCAGCTGCGCGGGCTGCACCCCGACGCCCCGATCCCCGCGGTGCACCGGGCCGAGGCGCTGCTGGCCGAGGCCCGCGGCGTGCGGGCCAAGGTCGGCGACGCCACCTTCCTCGCCGAGCTGAACCGGGCCGGTGCGGGCGGCGGCGAGGAGGACGAGTGGGGCGACGACGCCTCCTGGACGCCCACCGAGCTGGACGCGGCACTCGCCCCGGGCGCCGCCCCGGACGGGCGGACCCGCCGGCTGGTCTCCGACCTGCTGACGACCTGGTTCGCGAACACCTTCCGTGACCTGCGCGAGGACGCCGAGGGCTTCGTCTCGCTGGACGCCGGCCTCACCGAGATCGCCCGGCACGCGCGGGACCTCGGCTACGACGCCGTCGTCCTCTTCCTCGACGAGCTGATCCTGTGGCTGGCGAACAACATGGGCGACCAGGCGTTCGTCTCCCGCGAGGTCCAGAAGGTCACGAACTTCGTCGAGGGCGGGCTGGGCGCCCGGCCGATCCCGGTCGTCAGCTTCATCGCCCGCCAGCGGGACCTGCGGGAGCTCGTCGGCGAACAGGTCGCCGGCGACGTGCGGCTGTCCTTCCTCGACGTCCTCACCCTCGCCGACGGCCGGTTCGACAAGATCGTGCTGGAGGACCGCAACCTCCCGCTCATCGCCAACCGGCGGCTGCTGCGGCCGCTGAACGCCGACGCCGAGGCGGCGATCGCGCGGGCGTTCGTCACGACGGCGAAGGTCCGCGCCGAGGTGTGGGACACGATGCTCGGCGGCAGCTCCCAGCTCGGCGCCGACCGGGACGCGTTCCGGCTGTCCTACCCGTTCAGCCCGGCGTTCATGGACACCCTCGTCCACGTCTCCTCGGCCCTCCAGCGCAACCGGACAGCGCTGAAACTCATGCGCCAGTTACTCGTCGACCACCGGAACGACCTGCGTCTCGGCCAGGTCGTGCCGCTCGGCGACCTGTGGGACGTCATCACCCGCGGCGCCGACACCCCGTTCACCGACGTCCTGAAGGCCGAGTTCGACGCGGCGCAGAAGCTCTACGCCCGCAAGCTGCGCCCCTACCTGCTCGACGCGGAGGGCCTCGACGAGGACACCCTCGCCCGGGCCCGCCGCGCCCAGGCCGCTGGCTCCGGTGCCAGCACCGGCACCGGCACCGGCGTCGATGTCGGCGTCGACCCGGCGCTCGCGACCAGGGTCCGGCGGTTCACCGCGGACGACCGGCTGGTCAAGACACTGCTGCTGTCCGCGCTCGCGCCGAGCGTCCCGGCGCTGCGCAACCTGACCACGCGGCGGCTCTCCGCGCTCAACCACGGCAGCATCACCAGCCCGATCCCGGGCGGCGAGGCCGGGCTCGTCGGCAAGAAGGCCGAACGCTGGGCCGGCCAGTTCGGCGAGATCAAGTATGTCCCGGTGGAGGGCGGTGACCCGGGCGTCGGCCTGGAACTCGTCGACGTCGAGGTCGACAGCATCCTGAACTCGGCCGTCGCCTACGACAGCGCCGGCAACCGGCGCGCGCTGGTGAAACGGCTCCTCGTCGAGGAACTCGGCGTCACCGTCACCGGCGACGTCTACGGCGACCGGCTCGACCTCGTCTGGCGGGGCGGCAGACGCTCCGCCGAGGTCGTCTTCGGCTCGGTCCGCGGCGGCGAGCTGCGTGACGACCAGCTGGCGCCCGTCGACCCGCGATCGTGGCGGCTCGTCGTCGACTACCCGTTCGACGACACCGGCGACGGGCCGGTCTACGCCCGGGCGCGTGTCGAGCGGCTGCGCGGCGCCGGCGTCCAGCACCGGACGGTCTGCTGGATCCCCGCCGACCTGACCGCCGCGCGCCTGGCCGACCTGGGGATGCTCGTCCGGCTCGACCACCTGCTCGCCGGCGGCGGGCACCGGTTCGACAGCCACGCCCAGCACCTGAGCGCCGACGACCGGCAGCGCGCCCGCGGCGTGCTGAAAAGCCGCTACGACGCGCTGCTGACCAAGACCCGGACCGTGCTGCGCTCGGCCTACGGCCTGACGTCCAAGGACGAGCAGGACGTCACCGCCGACTTCAGCGACCACCTGCGCGCGCTGTGGCCC
>NZ_CEVIVD010000139.1:4688-8913 GCF_982290655.1 Protofrankia sp. CiP1_Cm_nod3 | reverse complement strand
CGGCCGAGGCGGACGGCGGCTCGGTGGAGGTCGCCCGGGGCGACCGGATCCCGGTACGGCGGATCGCGCCGGCGCTCGGGCTCGGCGTGATGCACGAGGTGCGCTTCGAGCTGGGCCGCGAGTGGGTCGACCACTTCACCCGCTGCGCCGCCCAGGCGGCGGCCGACGGCTCCGGCGCGCCGGGCGCGGGCGCCCTGGGGCCAGGCGCCTCGGGCTCGGGCGGTTCGGGCTCGGGCTCGGGCGGTTCGGGCTCGGGGCCGGGCGGCTCGGGGCCAGGCGGTTCGGGGCCGGGCGAGCCGCGGGTCAGCGAGGTGCGGGTCAGCGACCTGCTGCGCTGGATCGACGAGCCGAAGCCGCGCGGCCTGGACGACAACGTCGCGCACCTGGTCGTCGCCGCGTTCGCCGAGCAGACCGACCGGGCCTGGTACCGGCACGGCGGCCTGCTCGCGACCCCGCCCGAGCTGAACGCGATCACCAGGGACATGACGCTGCGCGAGCAGCCGCTGCCCGACGCGGCCGACTGGGCGGCCGCCGGCGAACGCGCCCAGGCGATCCTCGGGGTACGGCCGCCGGCGCTGCTGCGCGGCCGGCTGCTACGCGGCTTCGCCGAGGAGCTGGTCGAGAAGGCACGGCCCCGCCGGGCGGCGAGCCAGAAGCTGGTCGACGCCCTGGAGACGCACGCCGCCGCACTCGGGCTCGACCCGCGCACCGGCCTCGCCGCGGCCGGCACCGCCGCGGCCGGCACCGACAGCAACGGCCCCGACAGCAACGGCGCGAACGGGGGCCGGCTGCGGACCGCGCGGGCCGCCCGCGACCTGCTCTTCGCGCTGGACGACCCCAGGGCCGGCGGCACGGAGATCGTCCGGCGGCTGGCCCGCGCCGAGCTCGCCGGCCCGGCCACGCAGTTCGCCGTGAGCATCAGCCGCGCCGACGACGTCACCGACGCGATCAGAGCGGCCCCCTGGGACGAGACCTTCGCCGTCATCGCCGGACTGCCCGAGCCCTACCGGACCGAGGCCCACGAGATCCTCGGGCTGATCCGCGCCACCGGTGCCGCCGACGAGCTGACCACGTCGCTCGCCCCGGCGCTCAACCAGGCCCGCACCAGGGCGACCACCCTGCTCCGCCGCGCCACCACGGCGCCCGTCCCGCCCGTCGATCCCATCAGGCCCGCCGATTCCATCAGGCCCGTCGATCCCACCAGGTCGAGGCCGTGGGCCGAGGTCCCGCCGGTCGAGACCGTCCCGATGAGGCGCGGCACCGGCCAGACCGACTCCAGGCCGGCCGTCACGATCCCCCCGCCCGGCCAGGGCAGCACAACGGAGGGCGGCGCCGCGGAAGGCGGCACGAGGGCGGGCGGCACCGGAGCCGGCACGGCCGACGCGGGCACGGCCGGCACGGGCACCGCGTGGCGGTGGCGGGGCCGGGTCGGGGAGCTGGAGGAGGCGCTAGCCGAGCTGCGCACCCACGTCGGCGACCAGCCCGGCGATGTCGAGATCATCTGGCGGCCGGCGCCGTGACCCTCCTGTCGTCCCCGGGTGGCGCGGGCGGCGCGGGCGCTCCCCGGGTGACCCCGGCCGTCGTGCTGGGCCGGGTCGACCGGCTGCGGCGCGCCGCGCGGAGCAACCACGGCGGCCAGCCGCGCGTGCTGCTGGTCCGCGCCCAGCCGGACTGGCCGGTGCCGGGGGAGCTGGACGCCGGCGGCCGGCCGGTCCGGGTGGTGCCCTGCGTGTCACCGCTCGCCGTCCTCGAGGAGGTCACCCGCTGGGCGCGCGACCCGGTCGAGGACGGCTGGCTGGTGCTGCTCACCGACGCCGACGAGGAGACGCTGGGTGACTCCGTCCTGGCCCAGGTCTACCGGCAGCGGGTCGACGTCATCGAGCCGTGGCTCGCGGTCCTGGAAGACTTCGGCGCCACCCAGGCCGACCCGCGGCTACGCGCCCCCGAGTACCGCTGGGTCGCGCAGGCGCTGCTGGAGGCCCGTCCCCCGGCCGGCTGGCCGCGCCGGCCCGATGGCCTGAGCCGGCAGGACGCGCTGGCGGAGCTGGCCGCCGTCCGGCTCGGCCTGACCGAGCTGGGTCTGGGCGCCGCCGACCTGGACATCGCCACCCTGCTGCGCTGGACGACCACCCCCGGCGCGACCGAGGCGCTGCGCCGGCTCGGCGACGACGAGCGCGCCGGCCTCACCGCCTACCTGGTCGAACGGACCGGCCGCGCGGGGCGGGCCCTGTTCACCCTGGTCGCCGCCGGCAACGGCGAGCGGGCGCTCGCCCTCGGCCTGGTCTGTGGCTGTCTGTGGCCCCGGCGTGGCCGCGACGCCGCCGGCCCGCCGGCACCGGCGGCGGGGGATGTCGCGGCGGTCGAGCGGGCTGCCGAGCGGGCCAGGGTCCGGGTGGAGCGTTACTTCGGCGACGTCCGCCTCGACGACACGACCATGCGCGCGTTCGCTGACGCCGTCCACGAGGTGGTGACGACGGCGCTGGTGGCGGCCCGCCCGGGCACCAGCCGGCTCGGCCTCGACACGGCCGGCGCCGCGTCGGCGACCCTGCACCCGGAGGATGCGCTCCCGGCCCTGCTCGACACCGCGGAGCGGCTGCTCGACGACCTGGACGCCCGGGTGGCCGGCGCCGCGAGCGACATCCTGCGGGCCGGGTTCGACCACCGGCTGGCCGCCGTCGCAGCCACCGTCCGCGACTTCCTCGCCGCCGCCGAGTCCGGGGCCGACCGCACGCTGCTCGCGCGGGCGGCCCGCGACGTCGTGACCGCCGTCGGATCGCTGCGCGACCATCTGCTGGCCGGTGTCGACCGTCCCCCGGTGGAGCGGGCCACGGTGGAGCGGGCCGCGATGGCCGCCCGGCTCGTCGGCTGGCTCGCCACCCAGCCCACCGGTTCGCTCGCCGCCGCGCACCGGGCGGGCGGGCAGGGCTCCACGGGCGGGCAGCGCCCCGGCCGGGAGCGGGCGGGCGAGCCGACGACGCTGGCCGGCGCCCTCGACGCCCACCTCGACGACGGTGCCTGGGTCGACATCGCGCTCGGTCACCTGGCCGTCGGCGACCCCACGCCCGCGATCGGCGCGGTGTACGGCGACCTCTACCGGGTGGCGGCCCGTCGCCGCCGCGCCCTCGACGCCGCCTTCGCGCAACTGCTCGCCCGGTGGAGCACGACCGGCAGGCCGGCCCCGGCCGCCGCGGCGGCGCCGGCCGGGCCGCTGTGCGTCGAGGAGATCCTCGACCGGGTGGTCGCGCCGGTCGTGGCCGCCCGCGGCGGCCGGGCGCTGCTGGTCGTGCTCGACGGGATGAGCGCCGCCGTCGCCGTCCAGCTCGCCGCCGAACTGCGCCGCGAACGCTGGGAGGAGTGCGACCCGCTCGGCTCCCTCCCAGGTGGGCCGAACGGTGAGCCGGCCGGCTCCGCACGGCGGCGGGCGGCCGTCGCCGTGCTGCCGACCGTGACCGCCACCTCGCGGACGTCACTGCTCGCCGGCCGGCTGCTCACCGGCGACAAGACGAAGGAGAAGGCCGAGTTCGAGGGCCATCCGCGCTGGGGCCGGCGGGCTGCCCGGCTGTTCCACCACGCCGACCTGGCGGGCAGGCCCGGCGCCGCGCTCGACGGGGAGCTCGCCGACGCGCTGACCTCGGACACCCCCCTGGTCGCGGTCGTGATCAACACGGTCGACGACACGCTCGAGCGGGGCCGGCCGCGCGACGACGGCGGTTGGAGCCTGGCCGACGTCGGCCGGCTGCGCGCGGTGCTGGGCTACGCCCGGACCGCCGGGCGGGCGGTCATCCTGACCAGCGACCACGGCCATGTCGTCGACCACCGCTCCGGGACGCTGGCCGCCGCCGACGCCGCGTCCGCCCGGCACCGCGTCCCCGGCTCGGGCGACAACGACTCCCGGGACGGCGAGGTGGCGCTGGCCGGGCCACGGGTGCTCGCGCCCGGCGGGCGGATCGTCGCGCTGTGGGACCCGGCCGTGCACTACCTGGGCCGCAGGGGCGGCTACCACGGCGGCGCGGCGCCGGCCGAGGTGACAGTGCCCGTACTGGCCTTTCTGCCGTTCCGCCTCTCCGCGGCGTCGGCGAGCCGCGACCTGCCGCCCGGCTGGCGCCCGCTGCCCGACCAGCGCCCGCGCTGGTGGTCACTGGAGACGACAGACCTCCTCGGCAGCCTTGGTGGTGGCGGCCTTGGGGGCGGACCTGGTGGCGGCGACACCGTGCTGGTCGGGCGG
>NZ_CEVIVD010000139.1:1550-4246 GCF_982290655.1 Protofrankia sp. CiP1_Cm_nod3 | reverse complement strand
TGTCCGCGGCGACGGCCGGTGGCCGGGAGGACCCGGTCGACGTCCTCGTCGCCGGGCTGCTCGCGTCCGAACTGTTCCGGTCCCAGCTTGACGGACTGGCCCGCAAGGTGCCGGTGGAGAAGGTCGAGGCGGCGGTGCGGGCGCTGCTCGCCGCGTTCGGCACCCTGGCGACGAGCGTCGTCGCCGAGCGCGCCGGCGAGCGCCCGGCGCGGGCCGGCGGCTTCGCCGTGACCCTCCAGCGTCTTTTCAACATCGACAACTACCCTGTGCTGGAGCCGATCGACGACGGCCACACCCTGCGCCTCAACGTCGACCTGCTGCGCGCCCAGTTCGGGCTGACCTCTTGACCGGCCAGTTGACCGGCCAGGTCAGCGCGGCGCGGCGCCGGGACGTGCTGGATGCGCTGCGGCGCGGGGCGGTGCCGGCGGCCGGGCTGGACCTGCTCGCGGTCGGGCTGGGCCGGTTCGAGCGCGCCGCCGCCGAGGATCTGGCCGCCGTCGCCGCCGGCGGGTCGGTGTTCAAGGCGGTCCGCGGCGAGTACGGCTCCGGGAAGACGTTCTTCACCCGCTGGCTCGCCGAACGGGCGAAGAAGGCAGGCCTCGCGGCCGCCGAGGTGCAGATCTCGGAGAACGAGACGCCGCTGCACAGGCTGGAGACCGTCTACCGCCGGCTGACCGAGCGGCTGACCACCGCGACGTTCCCGCCGAGCGCGTTGCGGCAGGTCGTCGACGGCTGGTTCTACGCGCTGGAGGAGGACGTCCTCGCCACCGACGGGGCGACGGGCGACGCGGCGACGGGCGACGACGCCGCGGCGCTCGACCGGGCGGTCGGCGAGCTCGTCGACCGGCGGCTCGCCGACGTCGGCCGGACAGCGCCCGCGTTCGCGGCGGCGCTGCGTGGCTACCGGGCGGCGCTGGCCACCGGCGACGAGGCGTCCGCGGCGGCGGTGCTCGCCTGGCTCGGTGGGCAGCCGCACGTCGCGGCGAGCGCCCGCCGGGCCGCCGGGGTGCGCGGCGAGCTGGACCATTTCGGGGCGCTCGGCTTCCTGCAGGGGCTGCTGGTGGTGCTGCGTGACAGCGGCTTCCGCGGTCTGCTCCTCGTCCTCGACGAGGTCGAGACCCTGCAGCGGGTTCGCTCCGACGCGCGGGACAAGGCGCTGAACGCGCTGCGCCAGCTCATCGACGAGGTCCACAGCGGCCGTTTCCCCGGCCTGTTCCTCGTCATCACCGGAACGCCGGCCTTCTATGACGGCCCGCAGGGGGTGGGGCGGCTCGCGCCGCTCGCGCAGCGGCTGGCGACCGACTTCACCACCGACCCGAAGTTCGACAACCCGAGGGCCGTGCAGCTGCGGCTGGCCGGGTTCACCGAGGCGTCGCTGGTCGAGCTCGGCGGGCGGGTCCGGGACCTGTACGCGGCCGGTGCGCCGGGCGACGCGGCCGGCCGGATCGAGAAGCTCGTCGACGACGCCTATCTCGAGGAGCTGGCCGGGGCGGTCGCCGGGCGGCTCGGCGGGAAGGTGGGTGTCACGCCCAGGCTGTTCCTGAAGAAGCTCGTCGGGGACGTGCTCGACCGGGTCGACCAGTTCGACGACTTCGCCCCCAGGCGCGACTACCCGCTGACCATCGGCACGGCCGAAATGACCGACCTGGAACGCAACGCCGCCCGCGCCGACGACATCGACATCGACCTGGACCCGGACGCGGACCCGGCCTGGACCCGGATGCGGACCTGGACCTGGGCCCGGGTCCGGCGTGACCGTCGAGCCGGAGGCGTCCGCCGCCGACGCGGCGGATCTGCTGCACCCGGTGGTGCTGCACCACATCGTGAACACCCTGCGGTGGCCGGGGCTGCGGCCGTTGCAGGAAGAGGCGGCCGCGCCGCTGCTCGCCGGTTCGGACGCGCTGCTGCTCGCGCCGACCGCCGGCGGGAAGACCGAGGCGGCGACGTTCCCGGTCCTGTCGCGGATGGCGGCCGAGAACTGGCAGGGGACGTCGGTGCTGTACCTGTGCCCGTTGAAGGCGCTGCTGAACAACCTGGCGCCCCGGCTGGAGACCTACACCGGCTGGCTCGGGCGCCAGGCCGCCGTCTGGCACGGCGACGTGACCGACAGCCGGCGCAACCGGATCCGCCGCGAACGGCCCGACGTCCTGCTCACCACGCCCGAGTCGCTGGAGGCGATGCTCGTCAGCGTCCGCACCGACCATCGCAGCTTCTTCGCCGGCGTCCGCACCGTGATCGTCGACGAGGTCCACGCGTTCGCCGGCGACGACCGTGGCTGGCACCTCCTCGCCGTCCTGGAGCGGCTACGCCGGATCATCGCCGCCGAACAGGCAGGGGAACGAACCGCCGAACGGGCCGCCGCGCACGGCGATCCCTGTGTTCCGCGGAACGCGGTGTCGAACAACGCGGTGTCGATCGGGGGGTTGCAGGTCATCGGCCTGTCGGCGACCGTCGGGAACCCGGCCGAGCTGCTGCGCTGGCTACAGGGCTCGGGTGCGGGCCGGCGCCCGGCCCAGGTCGTCGCGCCGGGCCTGCCGGCCGCGCTTTCCCGGCGGTCTTCCCCGGCGACGGCCCCCGCTGCCGGGGGCGTGGAGGCCGTGACCGGTACCGTGCCGGCGGCCGCTGCCGACGCGTTGCCAGCCAATGTCGAGACGGGCTCGGCCGGCGGCGCGCCGCCGGCACCCGGGCCGCCCACG
>NZ_CEVIVD010000139.1:0-1316 GCF_982290655.1 Protofrankia sp. CiP1_Cm_nod3 | reverse complement strand
CCGCCGGCGGGTGAGATCGAGCTGGACTACGTCGCCTCGGTGCCGAACGCGGCAAAGGTGCTGGCCGCCCTGCACCGGGGTGAGAAGCGGCTCGTGTTCTGCGACTCGAAGAAGATCGTCGAGGAGCTCGGGCAGGCGCTGCGTTCCCTCGGGGTGACGACGTTCCTCTCGCACGCGTCGCTGTCCGTCGATGAGCGGCGCCGGTCCGAGGAGGCCTTCGCCCAGGCCCGGGACTGCGTGATCGTCGCCACCAGCACCCTGGAGCTGGGCATCGACGTCGGCGACCTCGACCGGGTCATCCAGATCAACGCCCCGGGAACCGTCGCGTCGTTCCTGCAGCGTCTCGGCCGCACCGGCCGCCGGGCGGGTACGACTCGCAACTGCCTGTTCCTCGCCCTGAACGAGAGTGCGCTCGTGCATGCCGCCGGGCTGTTGCTGCTGTGGGGCCGCGGCTGGGTCGAGCCGGTCGTCGCACCGCCGGAGCCACGGCACATCGTCGCCCAGCAGCTGCTCGCATACTGCCTTCAGGAGAACCGGGTCGGCGACCGGGCCTGGGTGGACGAGTGGAACGGCCTCGCGCCCTTCGACCGCTCGGCGGAGCCGGTCGTGCGCCACCTCGTCCGCATGGGCTACCTGGACTCCGACGGCGGCATGCTGTTCGTCGGCCCCGAGGCGGAGCGCCGCTTCGGCCACCGGCACTTCTCCGAGCTGACCGCGGTCTTCACCGCGGCACCCGAGTTCACCGTCCTGCACGGCCGCGACGAGATAGGCCGCACCGACCCGGTCCTGCTCACCGGCCCCGTCGAGGGCCCGCGGCTGCTGCTGCTCGCCGGCCGCAGCTGGCGGGTCACCCACATCGACTGGAAGCGCCGCCGCTGTTTCGTCGAGCCCGCCGAGAGCGGCGGCCGGGCCCGCTGGCTGGCCCCTGCCGACGGCGCCACGTCCTTCGAGCTGACCAGAGCGATGCGGGATGTCCTGCTCGGCGCCGGCCCGCCGGTCCCCCTCACCCGCCGGGCGGCGCAGCGGCTCGCGGCCGTCCGCGGGAACCACCTCAACGTCGTCCACCCGGGCGGCACAATGATCGTCCGGACGGAGGACCTGACCGACGTCCGTTGGTGGACCTGGGCCGGCGAAGGCGCCAACCGCACCCTCACCGCGAGCCTCGGCGACCTCGCCGACCCCTCCAGACCCCGGCCGCCTCCTACCTGCGCCTGCGCACCGGCCTGACCCCGGCCAGCTGGCAGGCCGCGACCGCGGGCCTGCAGTCCCGCCTCTGCCTCCCCCACGTCACCGGCGAGGCCCTGGCCGGCCTGAAG
>NZ_CEVIVD010000138.1:7157-12432 GCF_982290655.1 Protofrankia sp. CiP1_Cm_nod3 | reverse complement strand
GGCTCACAGGGCACCGTCGGGCAGGTCGTCGACCACGGAGAAGATCGCGTGGGCGGCTTTGATCCATCCTCGGGCTTCGGCCCGGCACACGTCGTCCAGCGCGGGGTCCGCGGCCTGCGCGCGCATGGCCGAGGTCTCGCTGAGGATGTCGTGGAGCCGGCTGAGCGCGATCAGTTCCCGGTCGGTCTCCGGATCCAGGCCGAGGTTGACGACCGGCCCGCCGGGGCCGTCGATGACGCCTTCGTCGTCGTCGAATGGGAACGGGATCGCGCTCATCGGCTGCCTCCGGTCTGGTGGAGTTGCGCGTTCGTCTGGGCCTCTGTCACCGGGGACGCGGCCCGGGCGTCGTCCGGCCGTGCCCGGGCTGTGGCCTGCTCGCCGGCCGGCGGTGCCGGCCGCCGGCCACGCGAAGGCTCGCATCTGGTAGTGTGAACATATGTTCGATGACGGTGGCAGGCAACTTCTGTAATCCAACTCTCGTAAGCCAGCCCTCGTGATCCAACCCTGTGATCCAACCCGTAATCGGCCGTGGGCGCTCCTCTTCGAGGAAGCGGCGTGACCGCGACGAACGCAACCTGTCCAGTTTGCCCGTCCGTGTTCCCAGCACGGTCAGCGCATGTGCCGTTGCGGTATTGAGCCGACCATGACGACCGGGCTTGTCGGGTACGCCGCCCGCCATGACGTCGGTGTCCCTGGCCGGTGGGTATCCCGCTGACAGCCGTCCGCGCCCAGAAAGGACATATCCGGACGACTGGTGGGCCTTTCGCGATCTGTGCCACTCGGAGGGGCTTGTCCCGGCATCATCCCTGGCAGTCCGGAGATTATGGATCATTCAGGTGTTCTCGCGGGAGCTGAGATGAGCGACGGGTGTGCGTGCCGGGTGTTTCCCGGCGGTGGTTCTCCTTCCGCGGAGACCACGGAATGGGCCGCGCGTGTCGAGAGGATCGCTCCGCTGCTTGCCCGGTACCGGGACCAGGGCGAACGGGAAAGGACGACACCGGCCGCGGTCATCGACGCGCTGCGCGCGGAGAACATCCACCGGATGTGGGTCTCGCGTGACTTCGGCGGCGGCCAGGTCAGCGTGCGGACCGGTTCGGCCGTCCTGCGGGCGCTTGCCCGTCTCGACGCGTCCGTCGCCTGGCAGATGGGGGTTCAGGGAGCGATCGGCCGGATGTCGGACTATCTGCCGGAGCCGGTGGCGCACCGGCTCTTCCGGGAGAGCACGGGGCTGGTGGTCGGCGGGATCAACCCGACCGGCCGGGCCGAGCCCGCATCCGGCGGATATCGGCTGCACGGCACCTGGTCGTTCGCGAGCGGCTCGGCGCACGCCGACTGGCTGGTCTGTGCCGCGGTGCTCGTGGATGACGACAGCTCCCGCACGGCTCCGGCCGGGTCACGGACACGTATGATCTTCGTGCCGAAGAGCGCCGTCCGGTTCGTGGACGACTGGTTCGCCGGGGGGCTGCGCGGCACGGGAAGCACGACCTTCCACGTCGACGGGCTGGTCGTCCCCGAGGAGTACACGGTTGACGGTTCGCTGCTGCGCGGCGTCCCCGCCGACCGTCCCTCGCGGGGCTACGGCATCGCCTACTACGACTTCGCCCCGTTCACGACGGCGTCGACGGCGTTGGGAATAGCCCAGGACGCCCTTACGGTCTTCCGGTCGCTGGCCCGGGAGAAGATTCCCGCCAGGGCGACGAGCCCGCTGGCCGCCGGCCACATCGTGCAGGCGGGGCTGGCCCGCGCGGAGATCCTGGTGCGGGCGGCGGCTCTGCTGCTGGCCGACGCCGCCGACCAGGCGACGGCGTCGGCGGGCGACGGCGGGGAGGATCACAGCGGGGAGGAGCTCAGCGCACTGATCCGTCTGACGGCCACAGCCGTGGGTGAGAACACCGTGTCCGCCGTGGACACGCTCTACGAGCTGGCCGGGACGAGTTCCCTGTACGCCGCCAGCCGGCTGGACCGCTGTTTCCGCGACATCCACGCGGCGGTCAAGCACATCACGCTCGCGCGGACGAATTTCGAGATGGTCGGTCAGTACCTCCTGGGCGGGCCGCTCCTGATGCGACGGTGACCCCGTGGCGGGAGACGACCGGGACAACAGGGCGGCCCGGAGCGGGCCTCAGGATTTCCAGGCGTCGTGGAACTGCAGCCGGGCGTCGGCGTTCAGAATGACGTCGTGCACCTTGGCCGACAGGCCCAGGATGACGGTCAGCTCGATGACGGGGACGTTGTACTGGTTGGTGAGAATGAGCTCCTGCGCCTGTCTGACGAGCGCCATGCGGGCGTTCTGGTCGGCGGTGGCGGCCTGCCGGGTGAGAAGGTCGTCCAGCGGGCCGGGCCTGAGGTTGTTGAAGTTCAGGCCGGTGCTGGAGTACTGGGTCCGCAGCACGTCGGGGTCGGCTCCCTTGGTGTGCCCCCAGAGCAGGTCGTAGCCTTTCGCCTGGACCACCCTGCCGCCGTTGGCGACCGGTTCCTCGTGCAGGGCCGCCGCGATGCCGACGGCCCGCAGCTGCTGCTGGATCAGCTCCAGTATCGTTTTCGCCGACGTCTGGCCGGTGAAGTACTGGACGGTGAGCTGGAGGGGCCTGCCGTCCTTGGTGCGGATGCCGTCCGGCCCTGGGCGCCAGCCGGCGTCGTCCAGCAGTTTCCTTGCCTCGTCGGGGGCGAAGACGAGGTCCGCCGAGAGGTTCACGTAGCCGGGGGTGGAACTGGCCAGCGGGCTTGTCGCCGGCTTTGTCAGCGGGGTGAGGACGGTGCTGATGATCTCCTGCCGGTTGATGGCCCGGGAGACGGCGCGGCGTACCGCCGTGTCGTCGAGGGGCGGGCGTCCGGTGTTCACGCTGAACCCGTAGGGCAGGCCGGGGGCGGACTTGTACTGCAGCGTGAAGCCGTCCGTGCGCAGGCTCGCCTCGTCCTGGGATACCACCGCGGAGTCGCCGTCGATCGCCCCGGACCGCAGGCTGCCGTTACGGACCCCGGACTCGGGGAGGACCTGGAAGACGATCTGGTCCAGGTAGGCCGGCCCCTGCTGCTTCCACAGCGTCGAGCCCCAGTGGTAGCCGGCCCGCCTGTTCAGCGTGATCGACTGGTTCTTCTGGTAGCTGCCCAGGGTGAACGGCCCTGAGCCGACAATGCCCGACGCGCACCGTTCGGCCGGAGGCTTCGCCGTGCTGGCGGGGGACACCAGCCCGAGGGTGTGGGTGGAGGTCGCCTGCAGGAACTGGGCGGCCGGCCGGTTGAAGGACACCCGGGCGGTCAGGTCGTCGACGATCGTGGTGTCGCGGTAGCCCTGCAGGTAGCTGGCCGCCTGGGCGGCGATGGTCCCGAGTTTCCCGGCGGTGTCGAAGTTCGCCTTGACGGCCCGGGCGTCGACCGGGCTGCCGTCGCTGAAGGTCGCGCCCGGACGCAGGTGGAAGGTGAACGCCGTCGCGTCCGGGCTGGTCTCCCACCGCTCGGCCAGCCACGGAACGATCTTTCCGGTGGCCGGGTCCTGGTCGGTCAGGGAGTCCACGAGCTGGCGTGCCGGGTAGACCGAGTCGATCGAGCTGACCTGCTGGGGGTCGAGGCAGCCGAAGTCAGAGGTCAGCGCGAAGGCCAGCCGGCCGCCGGGCTTCGGGACGGCCCCGGCGGCACCCGCGCCGCCCGTGCCGCCCGACCCACAGGCGGTGAGCAGCACACCGGCCAGCCCGGCACCCGCCGCGCGGCGGAGCCAGGTGGTACAGCCGGACGGATTTCTCGGTCTCATATGGATGTCCTTGTACGGGTTGGGTATCGGCCGGCGGTCGGCCGGCCGTTGTCGGACGTGTGTGGACGTCGGACGTGTGTGGACGTCGGACATGTGTGGGGAGCGGGGCCGGTCAGGCCGTCCGGGCGGCGGGCCGTCGGGCCTGGACGACGAGTGGCACGCGTGTGGGCTGGAGCATCGTCGAGCGGCTCGGGCGCACCTTGTAACCGGGTTTCGGGTGCAGCGTCCAGCGGGCGACGACCGCCGCCATGAAAATCATCATTTCCGCCCAGGCGAACGGCTCGCCGATACAGCTCCGGTTGCCCGCACCGAAAGGGAGAAAGGAAACACGGGGGATGGCCGCGGTGCCCTCGTCACTCCACCGGTCCGGGTCGAAGACCTCGGGAACGGTGTAGACCGCCGGATCACGCTGGATGGCGTGCAGGGAGAACAGCACGTTGCTTCCGGGCGGTATCCGGTGTTCGCCGAGCACGAGTTCCGTCATGGTCCGCCTGGACAGCAGCCAGCCCGGTGGGAACAGCCGCAGCGCCTCGGTGAGAACCTGCCGCAGGTAGACCAGGTCGGCCAGCGCCGAATAGCCGGGGGGCCGGCCGGCCAGCACCGTGTCCACCTCGGCGGCGAGCCGTTGCTGGATGTCGGGGTGCCGGCTGAGCAGGTGACAGGTCCAGCTCAGCACGTCCTGCGCGGTCTCCACCCCGCCCAGGAACAGCGCCATGGCCTCGTCATGGATCTCCTGGTCGGTGAGGCCCGGGCGGCCGCCGTCGGCGCGGGCGGCCAGCAGCAGTGCCATCAGGTCACCGTCGGTGGCACCCCGTTCCCGGTACTGGGCGATGACGTCCGTCAGCGCCTCGTCGAGCCGGCGGCGGGCCCGCTCGAAGCGGCGGTTGCCCGGTGTCGGCAGCCTCTCCAGCCAGCCGACCGGGAAGGCGATCCGCCTGGCCACGCCTTTGAGCAGGATGGGAAAGGTCTCCTCGACCTCGACCGCGACGCTGTCACCGAGATCGGAGGAGAACAGCGCTCGGCACACCACGGCCACCGCGAAAGTGTGGATCTCCTGGACGAACTCCACGGTCTGGCCGTCCCGCCAGCCGGTGGCGCGCTGTTCGGCGGCCTGCCGCATCTGGTCGGCGTAACCGGCGATCCGGGCCGCGTGGAACGCCGGCTGCATCAGCCGGCGGTGCGCCATGTGGGTCGGTTCGGTGGAGTTCAGCAGCCCGTTGCCGAGGAAGGGCGCCGACTTCTCGTAGGCGATGCCCTTGTCGAGTTTGCGGACGTCCCTGGTGAGGATCTGGTGCACCCAGACGGGATTGTTGATGACGTAGGCCCGCGCCGGCCCGAGGCCGATGGTGACGATGTCGCCGCTGTCACGCAGCGACTCGAAGAACCTGCGTGGCTCGCTGAGCATCCGGTGCATGTGGCCCAGCAGCGGGAGCCGGCCGGGGGCCGACGTGACACCCGGGACGGTTGCCGTCATCCGTGGATCTCCTTTGTTCCGGACGTACTGGAAGGCGATGTGCTGGAAGGCGA
>NZ_CEVIVD010000138.1:4404-7061 GCF_982290655.1 Protofrankia sp. CiP1_Cm_nod3 | reverse complement strand
GGCATAGTCGCGCCCGCGGATCAGTGGGTGCGGTTGACGACGAACTCGGACAACGTGATCAGTTCCGCGGCGGCCGTACGTTCCATCGCGACGCTGTCGAGGGTCCGCAGGGCGCGGTCGAGATGCAGGTGGGCCTGGGCGGTGGTGAAGGACCGGCCGCCGGCCTTGCTGATGAGGGCCGCCGTCCGGCGCAGCGTCCACTCCGCGTCCGGGGTGTCCAGCGGCATGGCCAGCAGGTCCGCGAGCTGCTGGGCCGACGCCGTCGAGCCGGCCAGAGCGCAGACCATGGGAAGGGTCTTCTTGCGCAGGCGGAGGTCGTTGAACACCGGCTTGCCGGTGACCGCCGGATCCCCCCAGATACCCAGCAGGTCGTCGACCGCCTGGAAGGCGGTTCCCAGGTCGCGGCCCACCAGGGACATCGCCGTGACCATCTCGGGCGGAGCGCCACCGAGCAGCGCTCCCAGCGCCGACGCGCAGCCCAGCAGCGACCCGGTCTTGCGCGTCGCCATGGTCCGGTACTCCTCGACGGTCACCGCCTCCGGGCCGGTCCACGGCCGGTATTCGAAGGCGATGTCGGCGGCCTGCCCGTTGACCAGCTCGACCAGTGACGTCGACAGCAGGCTCATCGCCGCCGACCTGGTCGCCGGGGCGAGCCGGCCGGTGCTGTGGGCGAGGGTGTCCAGGGCGAGGGCGAGCAGCGCGTCACCGGCCAGGACGGCCGGGCCCACCCCGAACGTCTTCCAGGCGGTGGCCCGGTGCCGGCGCTGCTCGTCGCCGTCCATGATGTCGTCGTGGACGAGTGAGAACGCATGCACCAGCTCGACGGCGACCGCCCCGGCGACCGCGGCCTGTGCCGGGGCGCCGACGGCCTCGGCGGCGAGGACGGCGAGTGCCGGCCGCAGCGCCTTGCCGCCGCCGCCACCGTTGCCGCCACCGCTGTTGTTGCTGGTGCCACGCACGGTCGGTGTGCCGTCGGAGTCGCACCAGCCGAACGTGAACGACGCCATCCGCCCGAGCCAGGGGTGCAGCCGGTCGACGGTCTCGCGCAGCGCCGGCAGGACGAGGTCCCGGCACCGCGCCAGGGTGTCGAGGGCGGCCGGCGACGTGACCCGCAGCGGCGGGGTGTACTCGCTCATGGGACGGGCCCTTCTTCGGCAGGACACGGGCCGGGGGCGGCCCGCGGTAGGCGGCGGCTCGCGGTAGGCGGCCCGCGGTAGGAGGCGGGCGTAAGGGCTGGCCAGCCGGCATCGCTCAGCCGGCTTGGCCGGCGTGGCTCGGCTGGTGTCGCTCAGCCGGCGGTGCGCAGCGCGAGCCCCGCGCTGGCGGCGGCACGCGGCTTCGGGATCATCAGGTACGGCCCGGTGCCCAGCGACGCCTTCGGGATGGTGGTGCGCGGCCTGGCGCCGGGCGTGGGACGCAGGCTCCAGCGGGTGGCGATCGTGGCCAGCGTGAGCGTCGTCTCCGCGCGGCCGAAGGTGTCACCGATGCACTTGCGGCTGCCCGCGCTGAAGGGCACCATCGCGCCGCGCGGGATGCCCGCGGCCCGCTCGGGCAGCCAGCGGTCCGGGTCGAACCGTTCCGGGTCGGTGAACAGTGCGGGGTTGCGGCCCATCATGTACGGGCTGAACATCACGATGGTGCCCCTGGCCAGCCGCTGCCCGGCGAGTTCGGTGTCCCTGCTGGTCGTGCGGGTCAGCAGCCAGGCCGGCGGATACATCCGCAGGGTCTCGTGCAGGACCCGCCAGGTGTAGTCCAGCCGCGGCAGGTCCTCGAACGTCGGTGGCCGGCCGCCGAGCACCTCGTCCAGTTCGGCGTGCAGCCGGGCTTCCACCTCCGGGTGCTCGGCGAGGATGTGGAAGGCCCAGGCCATGGTGTTCCCCGTGGTCTCCGTCCCGCCGATGAGGAGGGTCATGATCTGGTCGTAGACCTCTTCGTCGCTGAGCCGGTGCCGGGTCTCCTCGTCACGGGCCGCGATCAGGATCGACAGCAGGTCGCCGTGGTCCGTCCCGGCGCGTCGCTGGAACTCGATCGTCTCCCTGATGACGGTGTGCATCCGTTCCCGGACCTGGTTGAACTGGCGGTTGCCCGGCGTGGGCAGCTTCTCCTGCCAGCCGATCGGCGCGACCATCCGCTTGTAGACGCCCCGCATGATGATCGGCATGCAGTAGGCGACCTCCGGGATGATGGGACGTCCCCCGACGGTGGTCGCGAACAGGGTACGGGCGGTGATCCGCAGGGTCAGGGCGTGCATCGCCTCGCTGATGTCGATGGGCCGGTGGTCCTCCCACGAGCCCAGGACGTCGGCGATCTCCTCGCGCATCAGGCGGGCGTAGCCGGGCATCCGGGCGGGATGGAACGCGGGCTGGATCATCCGTCGTTGTACGCGGTGGTCCTCCCGCATGGAGCTGACGAGCCCGTTGCCCACGAGCAGCCGCGCCTTGTCGAACAGCGGCCCGCCCTTGTCGAAGGTGCGTGAGTCCACCAGGACCTGGGTGACCACCTCGGGGTGGCAGGCCAGGTAGGCCGGACGCGGCCCGAGACCGATCTGGACGAGGTCGCCCTGGGCGGGCAGCGCGGACAGGAACCGCAACGGCCGGCGCCACAGCTGGAGGGCGTGGCCGAGCACCGGCAGGCCACCCGAGGCGACCGCGAAGGAG
>NZ_CEVIVD010000138.1:0-4054 GCF_982290655.1 Protofrankia sp. CiP1_Cm_nod3 | reverse complement strand
CGGCACCGGCGCCCACCGCTGCCGGCGTCGCCGCGGCCGCGGTCGGAGCCGCCGCCGTCGCCGTGGTGGCGGCCGGGGCCGCCGGTTCGCCGGCCGTCCCGGCGGGCCGGGGACGCGGCCGGAAACGTGTGACGGGCGCGTCGAGGTCCAGCCATCCCGAGGTCGAGCCGTCCCACACCGACCCGTCGCCGAAATAGCGTGGAGTCAGGTATTCGAATTCCTGGCTGCCGCCCATCAGATGGTCCACCGCGGTGAGATAGGCACGCACGTCCGCGCGTTCGCCGAGTGGCCCGGACAGCAGCTTGTCGCGGGCCTCGACATACGCCTTCTCATGGTGCGCGACCAGTTCGCACAGCTGGTTGACGGCGTCCTGGAGGCTGAGCCCGTCCCGTTCGATCAGGACCCGCACCACGGTCATCTTGTCGTCCTGCGCGTGTTCCTTCCGCCAGGACAGCAGGTCGTTGATTATGATCATCTGCCGGCGGCAGTGGAGGTGGACCTCGACGAGCTGCGGCAGCAGGCCGCTCATGTCCACGGCCGTGCCGTATTCCGTCATCAGCTCGATGAAGTCGCAGCCGAAACTGTCCAGCCGTACCGCCAGGCAGCTTTCGTAGTCCGGGACGCTGTCGGTCAGCTTGGCGTGGATCTCCGTGGCGCACCCGCGCAGGAACGCCTCCAGCGCGGCGGTGAACCGGGAGATCTGGGCCGGGCTGAGGCCGGGGCTGATCCGTCGCCACAGGTCCCTTGCCGCCCGGCCGTAGGCGGAGTTGTCGGCCGGGCCGCCGCCACGGCCGTCACCGCGGCCGTCGTCGCCGTCGCCGTCGGCGCGGAAGTCGGCAAGGATGCCGGTGAAGATCTCTCTGGCCGCGGTGTCGTCGGCGCCGAGGGCCGACCGGTCCGAGACGAAGCTGTCGATCACCGTCACGTACTGGTACCAGTCGGCGATGTCGACGGCCCGCTGTTCGTCGGCGTCCGGCACGGTGAGCGGGCCGTAGATCCCGTTCCGTTGGCGCAGGAAGAACAGCAGGTCCTCCTCGGTCGCGAAACACTCGCCGAGGTATGCCCGCACCCAGCCGTTGGAGGCGAACTCGATCTGCGCGGCTTTCGGATGATAGGCGAACGGGAGGGAACGCGGCAGCTCGGGGAGAAAGAACTCCCGCGCGGACGGTGTGAGCGCGTCGGACGGGGTCGCCACCAGGCCTGTTTCCATGATCACTCCTCATCTGATGCCGGCGTGCTGAACAGGCCGTCCCACGGTTCCAGCGGACGGCGGGCAGCTTTCTCGTTTTGTGGATGGCCCATGGGCGGGCATACCGGTGCCCGCGCCGGGGAACGGGCACCGGTATGCGGCGTGAATTCCCTGTGTGAACACAGGAAAGCCGTGGGTGTGGGCCCGGCTTGCAATCGTGGCGCCGGCGGGTATGGCCGGGAGGCTCGTATTCCGGGTACCGCCGGGCCCGCGGATGCCAGGTGAGCATCGGTCGCCGCGCACACGGCCGCCGGTGTCAGGTGCTGGGTCTGTGCCCCGGCCGTGACCGGCCTGTTTCGTGGTGATGGCGTCGTGCCTCCACGAAATAGCTGGTACTCCCGGTGCGGCGTGCTGTTCCCGGCATCGGGGCAGGGCCCTGGGACAGCGCGGATAATGATCGGAAGAAGGGCCTGTCCGATGATGCGGGTGGATGTGCCTGCTGTTGGGCGCGGTGGTTCCCGCCACCTTTCCGGGTGGCGCGGGAGATCAAGAAGTCATGGCCGATAAACGACTCCGGTCGAAAAGGTCGGGGACACTGGCGGGGCGAGGTTCCCGGAATGGGGCTGGATCAAAGTTGCTGGCCGCCCCGCCGTTGGAGCCGTCCCGCTTTCGTTGATCGAACGAACCGCGCAGGGCAGAGAGTACCATGAAATCCGCATGTGCGGAAGTGACACATCAAAAGATCCGTGGATACGTAAATTTAACCGGAGAAGCTCCGCGGATGAGTATGTGCATATTGCATGATCGTAATAACGGAAAGTAATGTCCGTGGATTGGAAAGGCGTTGGCCAACATGCCTTCGGAAAAACCCGTCCCGTTGTCGGTGCTCGACCTCGTGCCGCTCACCTCGGGCTCGACGGCCGGGAACGCGTTGCGCAACGTGTTCGATCTTGCGCGGCACGTCGAGCGTTTCGGCTATGCCCGGTACTGGTTCGCCGAGCACCACCTGGCCCCGAGCGTCGTATCCGCCGCGCCCGCTGTCCTGATCGCCCTGGTCGCGGCCGCCACCCAGCGGATCCGGGTCGGGTCGGGGGCGGTGCAGACGGCCTACCAGACACCGGTCGTCATCGCCGAGCAGTTCGGGACGATCGCGCACATCCATCCCGGGCGCGTTGATCTCGGGCTGGGCCGTTCGAGTGTGGGCAGGTTCGCCGGCGCGGCCGCCGGGACCGCCGGGACCGCCGGAACCGCCACGAGCCCGGCTGCCGGGCCATCGGCGACGGCCGGGCGGCCCGCGTCCCGGCCCCGGGTGGTCGACGGCCTGCTCATCCCGGCGCCACCGACGTTCCTGTTCGACCCCCGCCGCCTCCGCCAGCAGCTGGAGCTGGCCGGATACCGGGAGGGCGCGGACGACGACTACACGCGGCAGGTCCGCGACATCCAGGCGTTCGTCCGCGGCGATTACCTTACCCCCAGCGGTGTGCACCTGCGGGCGCCCGCCGCGGAGGGCGCCGACGCGCAGCTGTGGATCTGCGCGGTGAGGGCCGGGGAAAGCGCGCGGACCGCCGGTGAGCTGGGACTGCCGCTGGCCGCCAACTATCATTCGATGCCGTCCGCCGTGCTCGACACGGTCGCGGCGTACCGCGCCGCCTTCCGGCCGTCGCGGACGCTGCGGGAGCCGTACGTCATGGTTTCCGCGGATGTCGTCGTCGCCGAGGACGCCGTAGCCGCCCGCCGGCTGGCCAGCGGCTACGGCGCGTGGGCGGCCAGTATCCGTCGAGGCGAGGGCATCACCCCGTACCTCACGCCAGCCGAGGCAGCGGCCTACCCGTGGACGGAACAGGAACGCGCGACCGTCGCGGACAGGATCGACACCCAGTTCGTCGGCTCGCCCGCGACCGTCGTCCGCAGCCTGCGCACGTTGTGTGACGTAACTGGGGCCGACGAACTGCTCATCACCACGGTCACCCACGATCACACCGACCGGGTCCGGTCCTACGAACTGCTCGCCCAGGCCTGGTCACAGCCCACCTGACGGAAGCCACCCGGGTGAGGCCATCGCGGCACGGCGAGATCTGGACCGTACGCCGGTCGGCACCGTTTGATCCCGCCTGCATTATGCAGGCATTATGTAGGCATGCCTATTGCTGTGACGATCCGCGACGTGCCGGAAGACGTCCGAGACGCGCTGGGCCGGTATGCCCAGCAGCAGGGCCAGTCCCTCCAGGCTTTCCTGCTCGCGCTGCTCACCCGCCAGGCCCGATTCGCCTGGAACCAGGGGATTCTGGCCGCCGTCGGGCGTGAGCTCGAGGCAGGGGGCGGCGCCGGCATCACGGCTCCGGACGCCGCGCACGTTCTCGCGGCCGCCCGTGCCGAGCGCGACAGTCAGCCGTTCGCTGCCGGCGACATGGAGTGATCGTCGTCGATGCCTCCGTCCTGGCGAACGCGCTCGTCTACGCTGACGACCGTGGTCGCCGGGCACGGGTGGCCCTGGAGCGTGACACCGAGTGGGCCGCGCCCGAACACTGGCAGGTCGAGGTGTTCTCCGTGATACGAGGGCTCGCACTCGGAAAAAAGATCAGCGATGATCTGGCGCACCGCGCCGTCGCGCGCCTCTCGCAGCTCGGCATCGACTCCGTACCTGTGGATCTTCTGCTGGCGCGCATGTGGCAACTGCGGTCTGGTGTCAGCGCGTACGACGCCGCGTACGTCGCCCTCGCGGAGGCTCGGGACCTCACGTTGGTGACCTCGGATGCCCGGCTGGCAAAGGCTGCGACGCTGTTCTGCGCCGTGCGCCTGATCGCGTAACGATCTTCTTGTGCTGGACGGGGCAGCGTCCGCCGGCGGATGGCGGCGGGCGTGGGT
>NZ_CEVIVD010000137.1:12381-13758 GCF_982290655.1 Protofrankia sp. CiP1_Cm_nod3 | reverse complement strand
GTCCCGGGGCCCTTGCCCGCCGCCCCCGCCGCCGGCTCGACGAGCGCCGGGTGGGGGGACACCGGGCCGGGCCGGCGCCCCACCAGCAGGGTGTCGACCACCGGGTGCCGGTTGCCGTCGCCGCGCAGCGGCCCGCGGACGCGGCCGGCCCGGCTGATCCGCAGGGGCGGGCCGGCAGCCAGCTCCGTCAGCAGATCGTCGGCGTCGAGCAGGAGCTCGGGGTCGGCGGGGATGACGTCCCCGTGCCGCAGGTTCGCCCGGTCGTGCCCGATGACCAGCAGCGTCCCGCCCGGGACGGTCGCGTCGACCGCGCAGCGCAGCACGTCCCGCCGCTGCTCGGGCGCCAGGTGCAGGTAGCAGATGATGACCAGCTCGTAGGACGCCGGCCGCGGCGTCCAGACCATGACGTCGGCGTGGATCCACTCCGGTGTCACGTCGAAGCGGCGGGAGAGCTCGCGTGCCTTGCGGATCGCGACCTGGGAGAAGTCCACGCCGGTGACCCGCCAGCCCTGGGTGGCGAGCCAGACGGCGTTGCGCCCCTCGCCGCAGGCGAGGTCCAGGGCACGCCCGGGGGTGAGCCCGGTGAGGTGTTCGACCACGACCTGGTTCGGCTCGGCGGTCCACAGCAGGCCGGTGCCAGCGTGCCGGCGGTCCCACTGGGCGGCGTCCACAGTCGTTATCTCACCTCGTGTGGCCACGGTCTGCCGTGTCGTGGCCACACGAGGGGGTGGTCAGCCGGTGGCCGCCGGCGCGGGGGTGCCGGCGGCAGCGGCCACCGCGGCGGTGAAGCCCTGGGGGGTCAGGGACCGCGGGGCCAGTTGCCGGCCGTTGACGAGCACGGTCGGGGTGCCGGTCACACCACGCCTGGACGCGTCGTCCTCGACTTTCGCGACATAGCCGTTGTAGGTGCCGTCACGCACCGCGTCGATGAACGCGGGGGAGGTCAGGCCCACGCTGGCGCCGAATTCCGTCAGCGTGCCGTTCTGGTATCCGCTGCTGTGCTCGCGCGGCTGGTTGGCGTAGAGAATGTCATGGTATTCCTTGAATTTACCTTCCTGGGCGGCGGCGGCAGCGGCGTTCGCCGCCCGCACGGATTCCGGCCCGAGGAAGGACATCATGTGATAGACGGCTTTGATCCGTCCATCACCGATCATTTGCTGGATGCCCGGGCCGAGCGCGGTCTCCAGTTCCTCGCAGACCGGGCACTGGAAGTCCTCGTAGAAGTCCACGGTGACGGGGGCGTCCGCCCGGCCGACGGTGATCCCGTTGTCGGTGCCGGTCGCGGTCACCGGCAGCACCACCGGTGCGGATTCCGTCCGGTTGCTCTGGACGGCGACGCCGATCAGCGCGGCCACCGCGAGCACGGCCACGACCACC
>NZ_CEVIVD010000137.1:11160-11924 GCF_982290655.1 Protofrankia sp. CiP1_Cm_nod3 | reverse complement strand
CGTCCTGGGCGGGCCCGGGATTCTGGGCGGCGGAGCCGTGCGGCCGGGAGGGCGCGCGCGCGCCGGCCGGCATCCCGGCCGGGTTGCCGCCTCGCTTCCCGCCTGACCGGTTCTTCCTGCTCTTTCTGGACGCGGTACTCATCAGCTCTCCGAAGTCCTGCGACGGCTCGACGACATGGGCCGACGGCGGCACGACGTGATCATGGCCGCGCCGTTCGCGGCCCCTCGACGGCCAGTGGGCGCGCGCCTCGTTCGAGGATGCGGTCGACGGTGAGCGCACCGGCTGGCAGGCAGACCACCAGGACGCTCGCGGCGAGCAGCAGACAGTCCCGGATGATCTCCCCGGTGTAGTGGGTGGGCGCGCCGGCGGTGAGGTCCCCGCCGGTGGAGAAGCAGCCGCAGTCGATGCGCAGGCCCCGCGCGGCGGCCGAGGCGATCGCCGCGATGTAGCCGGCGAGCAGCAGCGCGGAGACGACGGCGCTCACCCGCACCGCCAGCCCGACCAGCAGCAGCAGGCCGAGCGCGATCTCCACGAACGGGACGGCGTAGGCGACCGGGTGCACGAGCGCCTCGGGCAGGATGCGGAAGGCCCGGACGGATCGCACCATCCCCTGCGGGTCGCCGATTTTGATCATTCCGGCGGCGAGCCAGAGCCCCGCCAGCCCGAGGCGCAGGAGCGTGGAGACGGCGGCCAGCACCAGCGGTACCCGTGAGCCGGCCGGACCGGCCCCGGTGGCCGTGCCCCCGGTGGCCCGGGCGATCGT
>NZ_CEVIVD010000137.1:5773-10683 GCF_982290655.1 Protofrankia sp. CiP1_Cm_nod3 | reverse complement strand
GTTTCATGTTGTCTTCCCCGTATTGGCCAGAATCGGAAGATCGTGCGCGTAGTCGGCGACCTGGGTGCCCGCAAGGTAGACGGCCCTGGCCCGGTCGTCCGCGGTGAAGGCCATGACCTGTGTGCCGTGCGTGACGGTGAAGATCCCGCTGGGCTGGCGTACCGGATCCGCCAGCGGGATGCCGAGCGCGTCCGCCTGCGCGCGTATCTGCGCCAGGGTGCCCCGTACGCCGATGAAGGACGGGTCGAACTGGCTCAGCCAGCGGTCGAGCACCTCGCCGGTGTCCCGTTCGGGATCGGTGGTGACGAACACCGTGGCGATCCGTGACCGGACAGATGCCGGCACCGTGTCGAGGGCCGCGGCGATGTCGGCCATCGTTGTCGGGCAGACGTCCGGGCAGCGGGTGTAGCCGAAGAACAGCAGGGTGACCTTCCCGGCCGTCCGGGAGCGCAGGTCGAACGGGGCGCCGGCGGTGTCGGTCAGGTTCAGCGCGGGCTTGTCGACCGGTTGTGCGAGCGCTGTGCCGCGCAGCTCGTTGACCGGCCCCGAGTCGTCCACGATCGTGACCGCGGACCCGGTCCCGGACGAACAGCCGGCCAGGACGAGCGCGAACGCCACCACCAGCGGCACCGCGAACAGGCGGCGACAGCGGGCCGGGCCCCAGCGGGCGGGAGGACGCGGACGGCTCCCGCCGGATCCTCCACCAGGCGGATCGGTGCCAGGGCGGACCCCCGCCGCGCTGCCGGCGCCGTCGCCGTCGCCGGCAGCTCCGCTGACGACTTCTCCTCCATCTTGCGATGCACGCACCCGGGCCTCGCTCCTCGATGCTCCTCGATCCATACCCTTACGGCCGGACGGCTCCTTACGTGGACTGACGGATAAGCCCCGCCGCTCGGTTCCACCTCCGGCCATGTCGGACGCCCGGAGCCGGACCGCCCGGGCCCGGACGCCCGAGGCCGGACGCCCGGGCCGCGGGCCGCGGGTAGAACGATCGCACGCGCCGGTGTGCCGCCGTGGGACGGGCGCTTCCGACCGTAAGCCACCGGTATCCGCCGGCGCCCGCTGGTATCCGCCTGTGCCGGCCGGTGCGGGCGCTGCCCCGGCCGGCCCTCGTCGGGATCTTCGGCGACGTGGGACGGCGGTCTGGTGACGGTACGCGACCGGCTTCTCCGGCAACGATCTCCGATGACGCGGGGACGGTGATCCGGCACGGGTGAGCTCGGCCGCTCGGCCGCTGTTTTGCCGCGCATCCGGGCGGCCCTTCTGGCACGATCGTCGTCAGATCCTGACGTCGTCCTGGCGTCGATGCCGTCGCTCATGGTCATCATATGGTGTGATTAATGTTATATCCGGCATGTTCCGGCGAATATCCTGGTACGCCTGGACGGCTATCCGGTGGGATGTGGGAGAGGGCTCGACGGTGGTGTTCTGTCCGGGTCGACGACAACTCCATTGACCGTCCATTGACCGCGACGCCGTGCCGCTGACGACGGCGTTGTCGGTCCGGCGAAGCCGACGTGGTACATTCAGGAAGCGCCGGTGAAGATCCAGACAGATATGCCCAGGCAGTCATCGCGCGTGGAGGAAAGGGCGACATCGGTGCCGCAGGACCCGGCTGCGATTCAGCAGCAGATCGAGAATACCCGCGCCGAGCTCGCGGTCACCCTGGACGCCATCGCCGATCTCGTGAGCCCCAGGCGGGTGGCTGAGCGGACAGGCGAGCAGATCAGGGGCAGGGTCGCCGAGCTGCGCCAGAAGGTGATCGCGAACGGCTTCGGTGGCCCGCCCGCCATCACCACGGACTCCACCGCCACCGGCAACGGCTACGGCACCCCGGCCGACAGGCGGGAGCTGTCCGCCGGCCTTGACGCAGGCCCGGTTGTGCAGCGCGTCATCCGATGGAACAGGGTGGCTGCCGCCGGGGGTGTGCTGGTGCTGCTCGTCGGCGTTCGCCGCCGCAGGCGCCGCCGCCGCGCATACGCTCTGTGATGTTCCGCGGTGTCCCGCGGGAGCGGGCACTGTCTCGCCCACGCCGTACACGGCATGGCGTACGGCGTAGTCCCAGACAATACTGGATAGTTCTGGAATAATGCCGGAAAAGCTTATGCCTGCTGCCGGCGAGATTTCGCCGACAGCAGGCGCGCGGCTCGGGCGACGGACCGGCGCGGGTCTGAAGCGGTGCCGTGCCGGCGGTTTCGTGCCGGCGGTTTCAGGCCGGTTCTCCGTGCTGATCATCCCGTACGAGCTCCCGTGTTTCGGGCCCGCCCGTGCCGAGCGTGTTATTCCGCGCTGTACGGGTTGCCGGCCCGCCTGATTTCCCATGGTTCCCGTCGTTGCCGTGATGCCTGCCGGCCGGGGGTTCCCAGCCGTCCGCGCTTTCGGTGAGCCGCCGTCCGCCGCTTTGTTCACGGTGTAACGTCCATGTTCGCGTGGCCCATATAAGGATGGCGTGCCGTCCACGTCGCCCGGGATTTCCGCCGCTCGTGGCCAGCCGGTGGCCGGTGCGCGGCGGAATGCCCGTCCAGCTCGCGGACCTGGCTTTGACTCATTCGTAGACTTGACTTGTTCCAGACGGCGGCGAAAGCTGGCCGGTGTGAACAGTGAGGACGCCGCCGGGCAGTTGCGGTCGGCCGGGTTACGGGTGACCGCGCCCCGGCTGGCGGTGCTCGCGTCCCTGGCCGAGGGAGCACACCTGAGTGTGGAGACGATCGCTCAGGATGCGCGTGCCCGGCTCGGCTCGCTGTCGCTACAGGCCGTGTACGACAACCTGGACGTGCTCGCCGCCGCCGGGCTGGTGCGCCGGTTCGAACCGGCGGGCCACCCGGCCCGGTTCGAGCTGCGGGTCGGTGACAACCACCACCACCTCGTCTGCCGGGAGTGCACGGCCGTCTACGACGTCGACTGCGTGATCGGCGCCCGGCCGTGCCTGTCGCCGTCGGACGACCACGGTTTCGTCATCGACGAGGCCGAGGTGACCTTCTGGGGGATCTGCGCCGACTGCCAGGCCAGGGCCACCGTCGGCGAGCGCCCACCTGCCGCGGCCGGAGGCCTACAGGATGCCGCGGCGGCGCAGGACGGTCAGGGCGGCGATGCCGGGGAGGACGGGGAGCCAGTAGCTGATCAGCCGGTACACCAGGACGGCCGCGAACATGGACACGGCGTCGCCGCCGGCGGCGGTGAGGCCGATGGCGAGGGCGGGCTCGAGCGCGCCGATGTTGCCCGCGGTGGGTACCGCCCCGGCCACCACCGCGCCTACCAGGTAGATGGTCGCTACCGATAGTAGTGATATGGAGCCGCCGAACGCCCAGACGCAGGTGGCCAGCGCCACGATCTGGGTCACCTTGGTGGCCGCGGCCGACAGCAGCAGCACGGCGGTGCGCCGTGGGGAGCGCGCGAGCAGCGTCAGATGCCGGCCCGCGCCGCGCAGGGCCGGCCCGAGCCGGCCGCGGACGCGCGGGCGGGTGCCGGCCGCGACGCACCCGACCAGGCACAGCGCGACACCGCCGAGGGCGGGCCCGGAGCCGACGTTCGCCGTGACCGACCTGATGGGCGCGCTCAGCGTGTCCTGCGTGCCCGAACCGCCGACCAGCGCGGCGGTGAGCGCGATCCCGCCCACATGGGCCAGGGCAAACGCGATCTTGATGGCGGCCACTGCGCTCAGGCAGGCCGAGCAGGCCAGCTTCTGGCGTTCCAGGTAGCGGGCGTTCACGGCGATCGCGCCCAGGCCCGCCGGCAGCACCCGGTTGGCCGCCGCCGCGGCCAGCTGCACCGCCACCGCCGTGCGCAGCCGCAGCGGCAGCCCGCTGGCCGCCCGCAGGGCCAGGCCGTTGGCCAGGAAGAAGCAGGACGAGGCGAGCCCGCACGCCACCAGCCACGGCCAGGTCGGCACGGGGACGCTGGACAGCCTCGCCCCGACCTCCGTCCGGAACCTCATGGCCAGCATGACGATCATCGCGACGGCGACGGCGAACGCGACCAGCGTCCAGGGATGACGCAGCCAGCCCATCCGCAGGCGAGGGCGCAGCGCTCCGGGCAGTGTGAGCGAACTCACCGCCTGCTCGCCGGACAGGCCTGACAGCGGTGAAGGTGTAACCTGCCGTAGCGTAATGGCGACCGGCTGTGCGGTAACGACGGCGCTGCCGTCGACTGTCGCCCTTGCGGGGGCTGCCGTCGCGGTAGCTGCCCGGCTGGGCGTCATGGCGCCAACAGTAGATCGGAATTCATAACGGATGCTGAACAACGTACATCCTGTGATGGGATCTTCTGCCACCTGCCCGTCGGACGGGGGATGGCAGCAACCGGCCAGGTGGCCGTTTCATGCGGGTACGGAACAGAACCGGCGGCGGCCGGCTTGCACGCAGAGGCGCGTCATGTCGTCCGAAAATGGCGTGCACCGGTAATCCGCCGTCGGGTGACCGGGATCACAGGAACCAGCGAAACCTTCAGCATCCGAGGAAAGGCAGGACCGTGACAGATCTGCGTGACCTACCGGTAACGACCCTCGCTGGCGAGAAGACGACCTTTGGCGCGTTGACGGACGGACGTGCCGCGCTCGTCGTCAACGTGGCAAGCCGCTGCGGCCTCACCCCGCAGTACGCCGGCCTGGAGAAACTGCACGAGGAGCTCGCCGGCCGCGGATTCACCGTGATCGGTTTTCCGAGCAACCAGTTCGGCAGGCAGGAGCCGGGGACCGCGGAGGAGATCGCGGCCTTCTGCTCGACGACCTACGGGGTGACGTTCCCGCTGAGCGCGAAGATCGAGGTCAACGGTGAAGGCCGTGACCCGGTGTACGCCGAGCTGACCCAGGCCGCCGACGCGGAGGGCCGGAGCGGCGACATCACCTGGAACTTCGAGAAGTTCGTGGTCGCGTCGGACGGCAAGGTCGCCGCCCGCTTCGGCCCGCGCACGGA
>NZ_CEVIVD010000137.1:0-4950 GCF_982290655.1 Protofrankia sp. CiP1_Cm_nod3 | reverse complement strand
GGTCGTGGTCCGGTTCTGGCCGCGGGGCGGTCGCGGCTTCTTCGGCCCGGTATCTCGGCCCGGCCTCTCAGCCTGGTCTCTCAGCTCTGCCCGGCGGTCGTCCGGGGGAGCCCGTCCGGGCCGTACCAGGACGGCCGGTGGGTGCGCAGCCAGTGCAGGATGGCCGTCCGCAGGTACACCGGCCGGAACTCCAACGTGTGGAGCGTGGACACCGAGGCGGAACTGATGTCGATCGACTCGCCCCGGCTGACGATCTGCGCGAAGGCGGGCAGCGCCGCGGCGAACACGATGTTGATCTCATGCCAGCTCTGACCGGCCTCGGTGAACGTGTGCTCCACGCATCCGACGAAGTCCAGCGCGTGGGTCGCGAGCCCGGCCTCCCCCCGGATCGTGCGGCGCAGCGCCCCCTCCACGCTCTCGCCGGGCTCCACGTTCCCGCCCGGCAGGGAGAACCAGGAGTGCCCGCGCCGGTTGGCGATGAGCACCCGCTCGCCGGAGACGAAGAGCATGCGGGCGCTCAGCACCGGGATGGCGTCGCGGCCGGGGGCGCCCAGGCCGTACGGGCCGCCCGCGGCGGCGGGGCGTCCCCGGCCGGCGAGTGTCGAGCCGGCGGCCCGGGCGGCGTCCCTGCCGGGATGCGGTAGCGGCCGGGCCGCCGGCGGGACTGTCGTGTCGTTCTTCTCGAGCATGGCTTCCCTCACGGGTGAAGGTGGGCTGGATCGACCACGTTCGGCTGGTTCGGCTGCTCCGAGCGCTTCGAGCTGCTGGCTGGCTGGCTGGGTGGCTGGTGGTCGGGGTGGCGTTGCTGCTTCGGTGATGCCGACGGTAGGGACGACGCCTTCCCGGCGTCCCGCGGGGTGCCGGCGGCCGGTTCCCGGCAGGCTGTCGGTGCGCCGGCGGCGGCTGGTGGTGCCGGGCGAGGCACCGGGCGGCGCCCGGCGTGGCCCCGCGGCCCTGTTGTCGGGCCCCGGCCTCGGCCTGGCCGCCGGCTCCCGCGGCGGTGGCCAGGCGACCTATCCGCGGGTGCTCCTGACCCGTTGGACCCGCTGCACCGCCAGCGAGGACGGGTCGAGCCCGAGGACGTCCATCGCCTCCTGGACGACGGCCCGCTCGGCGGGGTCGAACGTGCCGTCCGAGCGCCCGATCACCGCGCCGAACTGCACGACCGATCTTGCCCGCGACCGGCTGCCCCGCACCTTGGCGATCTCGCGCAGCGCCGCGGCCCGGCCGGCGGCGGCGTCCGCGCGCAGCGCGTCCACATGGGTGTCGAACAGGTGGACGAGTTCCTTGGGCGGGAAGGCGCTGAGCGTCCGGTCGGTGGCGACGATGTGCGCCATGGCGTCCCGCTCCCGCGCGTCGATCGTGCCGTCGGCGGCGGCGACGAGCGCGCAGATGGCGACCGCGGCGTCCCGGAACGCGGCGTCGTCGAGCTCGTGCCGCCGGGCGTGCAGCTGGGCCCGCAGCACGTGCACGGACTGGCTGAGATGGTTCCACCACGCGTCGGGCTCGTGTACCGGCAGCCCCTGCCACACCGGCCAGCGGTCCTCCAGCCAGCGGTCCACCGCGACCGAGACGGCGGCGGGTGTCAGCGACCGTTCGTCGAAGTCCTCCAGGGCCAGCGGGACGAGCGCGGCGCCCGCGTGGGTGGCCGGGGCGGCGGCACCGGCGGGCAGGTCGGCGGCGAACAGCGCGGTGACCGTGTGCTTCGCGTCCGGCCCGTGGTGCTCGACACAGCCGACGAACTCGGTCGGGACGGCCGGCGAGCCGGTCAGGGCGTGGACGTAGCGGGCCGCCGCCGAGGCGATCCCTTCGGCGGGCTCGACGTCACCGCCGGGCAGGAGGTAGGCGGACACGTCGGACCGATAGTGCGCGACCAGGTAGCCGCCGGTGTCGAGCAGGATCCGGACGTTCAGCCGGACATCCGTGGGAACGGGCATGTCGACCCCCTGATGACGCCTTCCCGCTGCCAGCGGCATTACGGAGGAGTTGCCGCTGACCCGATGCCATCATCCACCTGCCCAGGGTGGTTGCCCATCGGCAGCAGACCGCCGATGAATGCGGCGGCGCAAGGGTTGTAACTGAAAGAGGTTTGTGTTGTTGCGGCCGGTTACTTGAAATTTTTCAACCAAGCTCCGTAGCAACACCCTGACCTGCGGTGATGCATGATCTAGATCATATTGACGATGAATTCAACGTCCGGACGGCCCGTCGGGGCCCGCCCCACGCCGTCCTGTCCACTTCACGACACGCAACCTCGCGTCCCATGATCGTTACTATTGGTAGATACATGCCGGCATCCGGCGGGCCCTGCCCACGCCACATCGTGACCCGTCCAGCCGGCCGCGGACGGGATTCGCGCTGCCCGGCTGACACTTCCCAGTGCGCCGGCCAAGGAGTGCGGATCCCATCCACGGCCACTCGCACAGGTCATGATCCAGGAGAGTTTGTCGTTGTGTACGCTTTTTGGCCGCAAAAGCGTACACAACGACAAAATTATGCCGATCTTCTCCGGTGGCCGACGTCCATCGACGCGTGCCATCGTTCAGGGGGGATACGTATGGTTCCCTGACCGGCGCTCTAGCCGGGGGGCGGGGTGAAGGTGGGGTGAGTGTCGTCGGAGCCCCGCCACAGGTAGGCGGTCAGCCGGGCGCCCTCGGCGCGTTCGGCGGCCGGGCTGGCCGGGAGCGGCCAGCGCAGCTGGGTGTAGAGCAGGACGCGGTGCTGGTCGTAGGCGGCCTCGACCAGGTCGCCGAACGTCTGCGCCCGGGCCGGGACCACCAGCACCACGCTGCCGACGGCGACGGCGAGCCCGACGGGCAGCGCCAGCCAGGTGAACGGGGTGAACGCGCAGAACAGCAGCCCCCACACCGCGGTGGTGACCGCCGCGTCCAGGCTGGCGCGGGCGGCGAGCAGGTCGGCGCGGGTGGTCTCGGGCAGCGCCGGCCACAGCCGCGGCCACAGGATGATCGCGTCCAGGCCGTACTTGTCCAGCGGGCGGCGTTCGGCGGCGCGCAGGATGTTCCCGATCGGGGTGGGCAGGAAGTAGCCGGAGGCGGCCGGGCGGCGTCGGCGGCGGCGTTCCAGCCGGGTGTAGACGGCGAGCTCGTCGGTGGTGGGGGTGTTCGGCGCCCGGACGCGGGCGTAGGCGGCCTGCCAGGCGTCCTGGTCGGCGGTGGCGCGGGCCGCGAGCCAGCCGGCCAGCCGGCGGCGGAGCGGGCCGGCCCAGGCAGGCCAGTAGCCCTCCAGCAGCCGCAGCACCGGGGTGGCGGTGCGGGCGACGAGGATGCCGGAGGCTGCCACGGCGAGCAGGACGGTGAGGATGGCGGCGGTCTGCACGGCCGGGGACTGCCGGTCCAGCCAGTCGGTCTGTTCACTCAGCGTGTGCAGATCCCCGCGGTGGCGGGTCCAGGCGGCGAGCCCGGCCAGCCAGAAGACCAGCGCGGGGGCGGTGACGGCGGCCCAACGGTCGGCGAGCTTCCCCCCGACCGCGTCCCAGAACGCCCCCAGCATCGGGTGTCAGCCTCGCACCAGATGGACCTGATGGGTGGGACATTGCGGGATCGCGGCGCCGACTTCGGGCCGGTACCAGGCGTAGTCGCCGCGCGGGCAGACGTAGCGGCTGGCCTCGACCGGGCCGGGATCGCCCGGCAGGACGAGCGCGCCACCGGTCTGCCGGTACAGGTAACGGGGCTGGAAGTAGGGCGGCCGGTAGCGCGGCGCGTCCTCCAGGACCGTGCGGAGGAACCACGCGGTGGTCTCGTCCCCGTCAAGCAGCTCACGGAGCCGGCCGGCGACCGCAGCCTGGTCGATGGTGGCCAGCCGGTCGGCAGTGGTGCCGGCGGCAGCGGTGCCGCTGGTGTCGGCGGTGGTGACGCCGGAGGTGGTGGTGCCGGTGCCGGTGGTGCCGGCAGTGGTGGCGCCAGCGGTGGCACCGGATGCGGTGGTGCCGGCGGTGAGCTGGTGGGTGAGGCTGCGGTCCAGATCGGCGGCCGCCGAGCCGACCAGCTCGTCCAGATAGGGGCGGATCGCCCGGGCCGCCTCCAGCACCCCCTTGATCTCGTTCACTCCGCCGCTGGTCTCGCCATCGTCGATGCCCATCAGTTCTCCTCGTCGTACCGTGCGTCGTTCCATGCCGGGGTGCCGGCCCGGGATGTGCACCGTCCAGGCGGCTACGGCGCGTCAGGCACCGGCATGGATGTGTGACGCCCACACCGACGGTTCGTGTGGCCACCGGCTACGGAGTCGCCGGGTCGCCGTATGCACCGCGACGGCCACATTGTCCGCGTCGGTGCCGTTGGTGCCGAGGAGGGTGTAGATGTGCTCGGCGATCTCCACAGCATGCTGGTCACTGATCGGCCACTCAGGGGGTCAGTTTTCAGGAGGCTGCGACATGGGGGGTCTGTGGGGGTGGTCGCGACTGCTTCCTGGCCAGCAATGATCGCGGCGTCGAGGTCCGCTATCTTCCCGGCCCACTCGAACCGGATGCGCAGGGCAAGGCCGATGTTGGACAGGTATATGGCGAGGTTGGGATGGTCGGCGGGAGTGAGCGCCAGCGTCCGGGTGAGCAGATCGATCGCCTCGTCCAGTTGACCGGGGTCTCCCAATGCAGCCATCCAGCCGTGTCAGCAGCTTCCAGGTCGGTGGCTGGATCGTCGATCGTCTTCAGTAGGGCGCGCACCTCGGTTAGTGCCTGTGGATCCAAGATTCCTTTCGGATCTCCCGCAGCGGCCTGTTCAAGCCGTGCTCGTAGCCGCACCAGCAGACGTTCCCGCACGATCCCGCGCCCCCGTGGTTTCTGTGCCATCCGGTGATGGTGACGATCATCTCACACGGAGGATGCGAATATTGCTGTCGCGGCATATGCCAGGGATGCTCCTCGCTTGCCGGAGCCAGGGGATCTCCGGGAGCCGGGGGAGGTGTCGCTCAGCGGAAGAGCGTTCAGCGGAAGAG
>NZ_CEVIVD010000136.1:12384-12871 GCF_982290655.1 Protofrankia sp. CiP1_Cm_nod3 | reverse complement strand
GCGGAGGTGGCTGGGGGAGGAGCAGGCGGGGTACCGGCGGCCGCGGCGGCCCCCATGGTGGCCGCGGTCCCGGTGGCCGCAGTCCCGCCGGCCGCGGTCCCGCCGGCCGCGGTCCCGGTGGCCGCAGTCCCACTGGCCGCAGTCCCACTGGCCGCAGTCCCACTGGCCGCAGTCCCACTGGCCGCAGTCCCACTGGCCGCAGTCCCACTGGCCGCAGTCCCACTGGCCGCAGTCCCACTGGCCGCAGTCCCACTGGCCGCAGTCCCACTGGCCGGCACGGCCCCGGTGGCCGGCACGGCCCCGGTGGCCGGCACGGCCCCGGTGGCCGGCACGGCCGCGCTGGTGGCCGCGGTTCCGGTGGCCGGCGCGGGCGGGTGTGCTGCGGTGTGGCGCGGTCGCGCTTGCCGGCCTCGCTGGGACGATCAAGGTCACCGCATTTCTCGTCCTTGCCGCGCTGGTCCTCATCCACCTGCGCGAACAGGTCGCC
>NZ_CEVIVD010000136.1:11670-12194 GCF_982290655.1 Protofrankia sp. CiP1_Cm_nod3 | reverse complement strand
CGCTGAACCTGCCGGGCCCGTGGGATTCCGGCGATCAGGCCGGGACGGCGCTCGCCGCCGGGCGGGCGGTGTCGCTGGTCATCGCGGCGGCTGTCGTCGCCTGGCTCCTCGTGCGCGCCTGGCGCAGGCCATGCCTGCCCCCGCGCCCGCACGCGCCGGCGCTGTCGTCCGCCCCAGCGCCGTCCGGACCGACAGTGCCCAGCCCGGTGACACCCGGCCCCACAGCGCCCGGCCCCACAGCGCCCAGCCCGGCGGCGCACGTCCCAGTACTGCCAGTTCCGACGGAGCACGTCCCAGTACCGCCGGTTCCGGCGGAGCACGTCCTAGTACTGCCAGTTCCGACGGAGCAGGTCCCAGTAACGCCGGTTCCGGCGGTGCACGGCCTGATACCGCCCACTTCGACGGTATTCGCCCCGGCGCTGCCCGTTGCGGTGGCGGGCACGTCGGTGTCGGCGCGAGGGTGCGTGCCGGACGATGTCGCCATCGTCGGGGCTGGGGGGATGGCGGTCGCTCTGGGCAGCCCA
>NZ_CEVIVD010000136.1:11037-11645 GCF_982290655.1 Protofrankia sp. CiP1_Cm_nod3 | reverse complement strand
TGCTGGGCCCGCTGAACCCGCCGGGCCCGTGGGATTCCGGCGATCAGGCCGGGACGGCGCTCGCCGCCGGGCGGGCGGTGTCGCTGGTCATCGCGGCGGCTGTCGTCGCCTGGCTCCTCGTGCGCGCCTGGCGCAGGCCATGCCTGCCCCCGCGCCCGCACGTGCCGGCGCTGTCGTCCGTCCCAGCGCCGTCCGGACCGACAGCGCCCAGCCCGGTGACGCCCGGCCCCACAGCGCCCGGCGCCACAGCGCCCGGCCCCACAGCGCCCAGCCCGGCGGCGCACGTCCCAGTACTGCCAGTTCCGACGGAGCACATCCCAGTACCGCCGGTTCCGGCGGAGCACGTCCCAGTACTGCCAGTTCCGGCGGAGCACGTCCCAGTACCGCCGGTTCCGACGGCGCACGTCCCAGTACTGCCGGTTCCGACGGAGCACATCCCAGTACCGCCGGTTCCGGCGGTGCGCGGCCCGATACCGCCCACTTCGACGGTATTCACCCCGGCGCTGCCCGTTGCGGTGGCGGGCACGTCGGTGTCGGCGCGAGGGTGTGTGCCGGACGATGTCGCCATCGTCGGGGCTGGGGGGATGGCGGTCGCTCTGGGCAGCCCG
>NZ_CEVIVD010000136.1:10230-10998 GCF_982290655.1 Protofrankia sp. CiP1_Cm_nod3 | reverse complement strand
GTCGTCTACCCGTGGTATCTGGCGCCAGTTGTTCCGGCGCTCGCTGTCATCGCCGCCAGCGGCGGATCCGCGGCGGCGCGCCGGCTGGTGATCGTCACGTCGGTGGTGCTGTGCGTGACGTCACTGGCGTCGCTGGCTCCGACCTGGGCCCTGCTGGGCCGGGCGTCCGCACCCGCAGTCATGATCGCGGCCGTGGCCGCCGGAACCGTCGTCCTGGGCGCGGCAGCACTGCTCGCGCGACCTCGCCGACGGCGGACCAGCAGACGATGACCAGCAGGAGGTTGCGCACCACCAGCAGCAGGCTCGCGAAGACCTGCCCCGAGAGCAGGTCGTCGTACCGGATCGGGTAGATCACGAGCGAGATCAGGCAGATCACCGGCAGCCCGACAGTGATCCACCGACGTGACGAGGCCGGGCGTCCTTCGACCGCCGCGGCGGGCTGGCGAGGCCGGATCCAGCGACGTGACGGGGCCGGATGGGCCGCCCGGGCACCGCCCGGGCCCACCCCGGTTCCCGGGCCGGTGAAGGAGGGCACACTGGCCTGATCCGGGCCGCCAGGGCCCGTCCCGGATACCGGGCCGATGCCGGTGGCCTGGCCGTCCAGCCCGGTGCGGGCCGCCGCGAGGTCCAGCGCCTCCGCCGGCACCGCCCCCACGGCCGAGCCGGCACCGACGGCCGCTCCCGGGCCCGGGGCAGGGCAGGCATCAGCGGTCGAGCCGGCGACGGCGCCAGCGGCGGCAGGACCGGCGCCAACAGTAAGATCATCAA
>NZ_CEVIVD010000136.1:4588-9979 GCF_982290655.1 Protofrankia sp. CiP1_Cm_nod3 | reverse complement strand
GGCAGGACCGGCAGGACCGGCAGGACCGGCAGGACCGGCAGGACCGGCAGGACCGGCGCCAACGGTAAGATCATCAGCAGCAAGGCTGGCAGGGCCGGCGCCGACGGCAGAGCTGGTACCGACGGCCGGGCTCGGCGTGCTGGCCGGGCCACCGGCCGCCGGGTTCGGCCACAGGGGACGGCAGGCGGCGACCGCCAGCAGCCACACCAGGTACTGGGGGCTGAGCACCCGGCTCGTCACCAGGACGACCAGGAGCAGCGCCAGCATCCGGTCCGCCGGATTCCCCGCCGGATTCCCCGCCGGATTCGTGGCCGGATTCGTGGCCGCGCGTGACCGCCGGGGCGTCCACCACCACGCGGTGGCGGCGAGCATGGCCACGATCTCCACCACCGAACAGGCCGTCGCCACGGTGCGTGCCGCCGGGGAGCCGAACTGGAACGATCCCCAGTCGTAGACCGGGCCCGGGCCCAGGCCGACCATGTGCGCCAGGACGAACGGGGTCGCGGGGACGGCCTCGGTCTGCAGGCCGCGAGCTTCCTGCGCGCCGAGGAAAGCGAATGACTCCCGCCACCAGCCCGTCGCGAACAGCACCGCGGCCACCAGCGCCACCGCCGCCACCAGCCCGCCAGCCAGCCTGGCCAGGGCCGGCCACGACGCCGCGCCGCCGCTGGCACCCGCCACCAGAGGGCCCGGACACGCGTCGGAGCCCGGGGCCAGGGCCGGCAGCGGGGGCGGCTCCCCCGCACCCGGCGCCTGGCGCGCCTGGATCCGCGAGCGGGCCGGGCCCGCCCCCGCTGCCGGGCCATGCGCTGCCACCACGCCGCCGAGCACGGGCAGGAGCAGCGCCGGCCACACCTTGACCAGGACGCCGAGGCCGACCGCGACGCCCACCAGTCCCCACCGCCGGTCGGCGACACCGACCAGCGCGGCCACCACCAGGGCGGCCGGTAACAGGTCGAAACGGGCCAGCGCGACCGGTCCGAGCGCGCAGATCCCCAGCAGCCAGAAGCGGGCCGCGGACGCCGAGCGCCGGGCCAGCATGCCGGTGACCGCCGCGTCCACCATAATGATCATTAGGAAGAAACCGACCTCATAGGGCAGCCTGGCGGCCGCCTCCAGCACGGACGGGACGGCGAGCGCGATCGCCGCGGCCGGCGGGTACTGCCAGCGGTCGTCGTCAACGGGCAGCCCCGCGCCGTGCACCAGGCCGTAGCCCCAGTGGCCGTAGAGCCGGACGTCGCCGAGCACCCCGTGCTGCGCGCCGAGCGTCCTGCCCGCGACAGCGAGGACGATCAGGACCACCCGGGAGACCAGCCAGAAGACCCAGATCCGGCGGGCCGGCCAGGGCCTGAACCATGGCCGTGTCCGCCGCCGGGCCTGGCCCGCCCACCGGGACAGGCGCGCCCACCGGGACAGGCGCGCCGGCGGCACGGGCCGGCCGGGATACCCGGGTGGTGGGAGCCGTCGGGGCACGGACAGGCGGCGGCCGGGCCGCTGTGGCGCCGGCCCGGCGGCACCGATGTCAGCCGTCCGCACGTTCCATGACGGTATCCGCCGCCGGGGTGCCGGGTTCCGCCTGCCCGGCTGGCCCGGGGCTGTTCCGGTCCGGGCCACGCCGGTCCGGGCGGTTCCCGCGGCCGGCCTCCTCGTATCCGGACCCGTGCCCCTCGTATCCCGACCCGTGCCCCTCGTATCCGGACCCGTGCCCCTCGTATCCCGACCCGTGCCCCTCGTATCCCGACCCGTGCCCCTCGTATCCCGACCCGTACCCTTCGTACGCCTGCCGGGACCCGGCCCGCCCGCGCCGGCCGGGCCGTCCGCGCCCGCCTCGCGGGGCACGGTCCGGGGCGGCACCGGCGTGGACGCCGCCCTGCGCCGACAGCCGCATGACCGCCTCGAGGTCGTCCGCCGGGGATGTCCTGTTCCGCTGCTGGTGGCCGCAGGTCTCGCAGCGGTGGAGCAGGACGGTTCGCCCGGCGCGCACCTCCACCGCGACCGGACGCATCGGCCCCGTGCAGTCGGCGGCCCGGTCACCGGGGTTGACGTCCACGTGCCGGGACCACAGGCAGCGCGGGCAGTGGTTGGTGTAGCCGTCGCCGCGCACCGGCGTCCCGCAGGCAAGGCAGTGGAAGTCCTCGGCGGTACGGGTGAAGCGACGGGTCACCGCATGACAGTAACCGCATGCCCGGCGGCGGCCGCGTGCCCGGCAGTGGCCACGTGCCCGGCAGTGGCCGCATGACAGTATGGGACGGGCGGCACGCGGACGGCGACGATGACCGGCTCCATCCGAAGGCGTGATCTTCTTCATACGGTGCCAGGCAGGCGGGGCTGACGAGGGAGGATCCCGCGTGTCGACCGGCTCGGCCGAAGTTGTCGGACCCAGCCTCTGAAATAGTGGACGGCGAAGCACATTCCTGTGATTCGCGGATCCCCGCCAGAGGAGGTTGATCATCAAAGTGAACACCGCTCACGTCCTGGCGCCCGAATCGCAGGCCTTCCAGGGCCCGCACGATCCCGTGCGGACGCCCGCATCGTCCGGCCCGCCGGAATCCGGCCACCAGGCGACACCATCCGATCACCATTCGCAACCAGCGCACGATCCAGACACGGCCGGCCCGGCGGTCGCGCTCGATGACCGCCAGCGCCGGGTGCTGGAGTTCGAGCACCACTGGTGGCGGTACGCGGGCGCCAAGGAGACCGCGATCCGCGCCGAGTTCGGTATCTCCGCGACCCGCTACTACCAGATCCTGAACGCCCTGATCGACTCCCCGGCCGCGCTCGCCGCCGACCCCATGCTGGTCAGACGGCTGCGCAGACTGCGGGCAACCCGCCGGCGAGCGCGCTCGGGCCACACCGGCCGCCCCGGCTCGGCCGAGATCTGAGCACCGCGGTGACCGAGACCATCTCCTCCGCGGCCCCTCCTCGGCCACCGCGGCTGCGCCGGGGGGACCGGTTGCACGGGATCGTCGCCGGGGCCGTCGCCGTACTCGCCGTGCTCGGCTGCATCCTGGCCATCGACCTGGTCAACGACCCCTCGCCGGACACCGCGGCCGCGGCCGCGACCGCTTCACCGGCTCCGGCCACGGTCGCGGCCGGGGCCGCGCGGCCCGTCGGCGGTGCGTCCACGGCCGCGCCGGCGGCACCTGCCGCGCCGGCGACGAGCGCCCGTCCGTTACCGGCAGGAACGTCACAGCCGCCGAAGGCGGTTGCTCCCGTCCCGCCGTCGGCCGCGCCGAAACGCGTCTTCGCCCCCGTCGTGATCCTGAACAACTCCAGGGAGCCGGGGCTCGCCGACGCTGCCCGGGCCCGGCTGGAAGCCGCCGGCTTCACGGTGACCCGGGTCGGCAACTACAACGCGGCGTACAACGTCGCGGTACCCACCGTGTTCTACGAGCCGGAGCAGAAGGCCGCCGCCGAGACCCTGCAGGAGCTGATCCCGGATGTCAGAGCCGCGGCTCCCAAGAGCGCGCACTTCAACTCGGACGACCCGCTCATCCTTGTCATCACCAAGGATTTCCAGATCGACCCGCCCGAGTGACGGACCTGAGCCCATGACTCCCACACCCGGCAGCAGCGGCACACCCGGTACCAGCGGCACGCCCGGCAGCAGCACGCCCGGCAGCGGCCCGCTCGCCGGGGCGCCCCGGACGCTGGCCGGCGGCTCCGGGCTCGCCGCGCTGCTCACCGACCCGCGGCATGCCCTGATCGCGCTCGACTACGACGGCACCCTCTCACCCATCGTCAGCCGTCCCTCCGACGCCGTTCCCGCGCCCGGTGCGCTGCGCGCCCTGGCCCGGCTGGCCGAACGGGTCGGATCGATCACCATCATCACCGGCCGCCCGGTCGAGGCCCTGCTCTCGCTCGCCCGGTTCACCGACGAGCCGGGGCTGCACTCGCTGTCCATCCTCGGCCAGTACGGGCTCCAGCGCTGGGACGCCGCCACCGGAACGATCACCAGCCCCGAACCGTTGCCCGGGGTGGCCGCGGTCCGGGCCGCACTGCCCAGGCTCCTGCAGGACGCGCCCGCCGGGACCGTCGTGGAGGACAAGGGGCACGCCCTGGTCGTCCACGTCCGCCGCACCGCCGACCCGGACGCGTCACTGGCCTCGCTCACGCCCGCGCTGACCGTCCTGGCCAGGGACAACGGGCTGGATGCCGCACCTGGCAAACGGGTGCTGGAGCTACGCCCGCCCGGCCACGACAAGGGCCGGGCGCTGCGCGACCACGTGGCCGGGCTGGGCGTCCGCTCCGTGCTGTTCGCCGGCGACGACCTCGGTGACCTGCCGGCCTTCGACACGGTCGACGAGCTGCGGGCCGCCGGTATCCCCGGGCTGACCGTGTGCAGCGACGGCCCGGAGGTCCCCCGGGCACTGCGGGAGCGGGCCGATCTCGTCGTCCCCGGCCCGGAGGGAGTGGTGGCGCTACTGCTCCTGCTCGCCGCCCGCCTGGCCTAGAGCACCGATCGCGTAACCGTACGTATCCTCGCAAACGGCGGCGCACGTCGATGAGCGCCGATCATGGCCTACACCGGGGTCGTGGACGGGATTCGCACTGCCTGGCCGGCCTGGAACGCCCGCCCGGGACGCCGGCCGTCCCCGGCGGGGTGGGGTGGGGTCACTCCAGCAGCGCGTCGAGCTGGTCGCGGAACCACTTGCGCGGGGGGAGCCTGCCTGCGACGGCGGCGAGCCGGGCGCACCGGTCGCGGCGCTCGTCAGCGGCCATCAGCAGCGCGGTGTGCAGCGCCCGGGCGGTCGCGCTCACGTCGAACGGGTTGACCACCAGCGCGTCGTCGGCCATCTCCACGCACGCCCCGGCCTCGCGGGAGAGCACCAGGGCCGCCCCGGGCCGGGAGAGCACCGCGCCCTCCTTCGCGACCAGGTTCATGCCGTCCCTGATCGGGTTCACCACCAGCACCTCGGCCAGCGACAACGCCGCCAGTGACCGCGGGTAGTCATCGTTGACCTCCAGCCGGACGGGCAGCCAGGTCGCGGTCGCGAACTCGTCCTCGATCTCCGCCACGATCCGCTGCACGGCGGCCGTGTACTCGCGGTATTCGGGAAGGTCGTGGCGGGACGGATAGGCGCACACGATGTGCACCACCCGCCCCTGCCACTGCGGATAGTCGCGCAGCAGCTCCCGGTAGGCGTCCAGACCGCGGACGATGTTCTTCGACAGTTCGGTCCGGTCCACCCGCACGATCACCCGCCGGCCCGCGGCGATCTCGCGCATCTCGGCGGCGCGGGCGGCCACGTCCTGCCTGGACGCGCGTCTGAGCAGCCAGTCACCGTCGACCCCGAGCGGATGGACCCCGATCCGGACGGCGCGGCCGCGGTAGCGCAGCCACGGCCCGCCCGCCCCGTCGCGGCCCACACCGTCACGGCCCACACCGTC
>NZ_CEVIVD010000136.1:0-4327 GCF_982290655.1 Protofrankia sp. CiP1_Cm_nod3 | reverse complement strand
ACGATCAGCCTCAGCCTCAGCCCCGGTCCCGGTCCCGACGCCGGCCACGAGCTCGACGTCGGCGGGGAGCACCGCCCTGGCGCACCGGCGGAACGCCTCCGCCCACTCCGGAGCGAGGAAGCCGAGCCGGTCGGCACCGAGCATGCCCTGGACGACCGCGCGGGCGACGTCGTCCGGCAGCATGCGGAAGTACTCCGGTGGCGCCCACGGTGTGTGACTGAAATGAGCGATCCGCAGGTCCGGGCGCAGCCTGCGCAGTTGCGCCGGCACCAGCGTCAGGTGGTAGTCCTGGATCAGGACGGCCGCGCCCGGCGCCGCCTCCCGGGCCAGCGCCTCGGCGAACATCGTGTTGTAGATCTCGTACGCCTGCCAGTCGCGCTGGAAGGCCGCGCCGAAGGAGGGCTGGGACGCCGACGCGTAGAGCAGGTGCAGGACGAACCACAACGTACGGTTGGCGACCGCGTTGTACGCCCGGTCGAAGACGACCCTGTCCACGTCGAGCATGTGGACGGCCGTGCCGCCGGTGTCATGGCCGGCAAGATCCAGACGGCCGTCCGGCGCCGACCGGGTGGCCCGCCGGTCCGCCTCGCTGATCGCCGCGCACACCCAGACCAGCCCACCACCGGCCCTGTCGCGCCCACCGGCCGGGCCGGTCCCGTCAGCCCCGTCGGCCGAGCCGGTCCCGTCAGCCTCGTCCGTCCCGCCGAGCCCACTGGCCGGCCCGGCGTCATCGCTGGCGACCGCGTGCAGGCCGCTGACCAGCCCACCGCCGCCACGGCGCACGACGAGCGACCCGTCGTCACCCGTCGTGAACGCCACCGGGCCGCGATTGGACGCGACAAGCACCCGGGCGGTCCCTCCAGCGGCCACGGGACGCGGCGTTTCATCGACCGACCGGGCATGACGCACCCTGCGAAGGGTAGTGCCTCGACAGCGGCCGCACCGCGGCCGTCACCGGCCCCCTGCCCACAGCTCCCCTGGCACCCATGACACGGGAGCTCTGGGCACCCCTGACACGGTGGTGCGGAACGGGGCCCAGCCCGCTCCGGCCCGGCGGATCAGCAGGCCGTGCGCCTGACGGCACCCTGACCGAGCGAGAGCTGTCCGTGGATCGTCCGGCTGACGTCACACCGTCCTGGCGCGTTCCGGCAGCCCGCGGATCAGACGGCGGCGGGCCGCGGCGTGGGCAGGACCGAGCGCACCGCGCTCACCCACCCGGCACCGAGGGTGCCGTCCTCCACGACGACGTTGCCGTAGCCGGGCAGCAGATCGACGAGGTCCGCATGGTGCAGCGCGTTCGCGACCAGGTGCATGCGGCCGACGTGGCCGGCCATGACCAGGTCGCTGGCGGAGTCCCCGATCGCGATCGCCTGCTCCGGGCGCAGCCCCCGGCGGGCCAGGTCGAAGGCCACCGCGGCTCCCTTGCTGACCCCGTCGGGCACCAGGTGGTAGACGTGCGGGACATCGTCCAGATCGGGCATGGTGGCCCGCGCGATGATGCCGTTGTCGCGCATGGTCAACCATGCGTAGCCTTCCGCGGCAAGCCACGCGTCGGCCTCGGCCACGTCGATGTTGCCCCGCAGCATGATGTCGATCTCACGGCCGCGGATCCAGGAGTGATGCGCCTCCAGGCGTCCCGGATACCGGGCGACCAGCGCCGTGACCAGCTCCTCGGGTATCCGGTCGAACGTCTCGGGCATGGCTCCGCGCAGGATCTGGCTGCTACGCCCGTGGTCCCAGCCGACGATGGCGCCGAGTTCGGCGATGAAGCCGTCCGCCCCGAAGATCGAGGCGGCCTCGGTGAGCTGAGGCCGGGTCCGCCCGCTGACCAGGACCAGCGCGATGCCGGCCCGGTGCAGGTCGATCAGGGCGTGCGCCGGGTCCAGGGTGACGGAGTGGTCCTCGCTGCGGAAGAAGCATCCGCGCGGCCCCACCATGGTCCCGTCGAGATCGGTATAGACGACCTGGACACTCATCGGTGCTGTCCTCCTGTTCACGCTGTTCGCGCTGTTCGTGGCGTCCACTCTGTTCGTGGCGTCCAGGCTGCTCATGGCGGGTGGGCGTTCGTGGCGGGGTGTTCGTGACATGTGGGACGGGGGCGCGGCGCGGGCGTTCCGTGGGGCCGTGCCGTGCCACGGCGCCGGGGCTGTCACCTGGTGGGGCCGCCCGTCCGGGATGATCCGCCTGTCCGGGGTGATCCGGGCCCTGCCCGTGGCGGCCCGCCCGGCGCGGCGGGGCCCGGTCAGTCAGCCGCTTTCCACCGGGCCGTGATACAGCCGGGCGTAGCGGGCGGCGTACTCCGGAACAGTGATCATAGGTGGCCGCTCCCGCACCACCACCTGATGGGTGCGCGGCTCCAGCCCGCTGTCACCGCGCCCGAACTGGGTCAGCGTCCCGCCGAGGGAGCCGGCGTGGACACCCAGCCTGCTCCACGCCGCGTGGATGATCTCCGCGGCCATCCGTCCAAGGGCCTCGTCGGACTGGTGGCGGTGGACCTTGCGGCCGACCTCGACCTGGGCGAGGGCGTCCACTCCCAGCAGCGAGAGCACGTCCACGACCTGGGCGAACTCGATGCCGTAGCCGGAGACGAACGGCAGCTGTTCGAGCAGGGCCCGCCGGCCGGCGAACTCACCGGCCAGCGGCTGCACCAGCCCGGCGAGCTGCGGCCAGTGCAGGTTGAGCAGGGGGCGCGCGACGAGTTCGGTGACCCGGCCGCCACCGCCGGGCAGCAGCCCCCCGGCCAGCGGCCGGTCGTAGGACGCCTTGACGTAGGAGACCGCGCACTCGGTCAGCAGCGGCCCGAGCAGCCCGGTGACCAGGCTCGCGTCGAAGTCCTCCAGATCGGCGTCGACGAAGACCACGATGTCCCCGGACGTGGCGTACAGGGACTTCCACAGGGCCTCGCCCTTGCCGGCGACCCGCCCGTAGCCGGTGAGGATGCGCTCCTCGGCGAACACCGCCGCGCCCGCGGCGGCCGCCTCGGAGGCGGTCGCGTCCACCGACCCCGGATCGATGACGACGATCTCGTCGACGAGAGGCACCGCGGCATAAGATCGCGGCGGACCGCCGAGACGATCGCGCCGACGGTGGCCGCCTCGTTCAACGCGGGCAGCACCACGCTGATCGGCCCTGCCTTACGGGCCAGTAGTTCCCCTGGTGAGAAGTCCCGCCCGTAGTACGTCCTATGCTCGAACCAACGGTATACGTCAGACCGCACACGGACTACAGTACGGACTGACAACCGCATACGGCTCATCCAGAGGGGCAGAGGGACCGGCCCAGTGAAGCCCCGGCAACCACCCGCATCAGTGCGTGGCAGGTGCTAATTCCGTCCTGAGACGCATCCGGCTCTCGGGAAAGATGAGGAGTTTCACAGATGACAGTCGCTCCCGAGCGCCTCGCAACGATCAGCCCGGACGTCGTCAATCCCGCGGTTGCCCTGTCATGTCGCCACTGCGGCGCCACCTATCCGCTCTCTCCGACGCATGTCTGTATCGAGTGCTTCGCCCCGCTGGAGATTGCCTACGACGACTCCGTGCTACGCCGGGTCACCCGGGAGTCCATCGAGGCCGGCCCCGCCAGCCTGTGGCGCTATGTCGGGCTGCTGCCCGCCGGCCACGACCCCGCGCGCCGGGTGTCGCTCGGCGCGGGCTGGACGCCGCTGCGCCCGGCCCCCCGCCTCGCCGCCGAGCTCGGGATGCGGACACTGTGGGTCAAGGACGACACCGCGAACCCCACCCACTCGTTCAAGGACAGGGTCGTGTCGGTGGCGCTGTCGGCCGCGCGCGAGCACGGGTACACCACGGTCGCCTGCGCGTCCACCGGCAACCTGGCCCAGTCGGTGGCAGCGCACGCCGCGTCCGCCGGGCTACGTTCGGTTGTGCTGATCCCGCATGATCTGGAGGACGGCAAGACCGTGTCGACCGCCGTCTACGGCGGCACGCTGGTCGCGATCGAGGGCAACTACGACGACGTCAACCGCCTGTGCAGCGAGCTCTCCGGCGAGTACGAATGGGCGTTCGTCAACGTCAACGTGCGGCCGTTCTACGCCGAGGGCTCCAAGACACTCGGCTACGAGGTCGCCGAACAGCTCGGCTGGCGGCTGCCGGAGCAGGTCGTGGTACCGATCGCGTCCGGGTCGCTGCTGACGAAGATCGACAAGGCGTTCGGTGAGCTCGGCCGGCTCGGCCTGGTGGAGCCGACCCCGCACCGGGTCTTCGGCGCGCAGGCGCAGGGCTGCAACCCGGTCGCGGCGGCCTTCGCCCGCGGGGCGGACACGGTCGCACCGGTGAAGCCGTCCACCATCGCCAAGTCGCTGTCGATCGGC
>NZ_CEVIVD010000135.1:11320-13193 GCF_982290655.1 Protofrankia sp. CiP1_Cm_nod3 | reverse complement strand
GGCCAGGGCTGGTGCGACGGCCGGGGCTGGGGCTGGTGCGGCGGCGAGGTCGCGGATGGCGAGTACGTCGGCGGGGCCGATCCTCGCCGGGGGCTCGGCGCGCAGTGCGTCCATCACGGCGGAGATCCGCGCGCTGTCGGTGACCCGGATGGACACCTGGGCGGTGGCGTGCAGGCCGTGTCGGCGGACGAGGTCGTCGAGCCGGTCGAGCAGGGTCCGGCCGTGGCGTTTCTCCGCCGCGGCGATCCCGGCGATCGCCAGGGCCGCGGTGATTCCGTCCTTGTCGCGCACGAGCGTCGGCGCGACCGCGTAGCCGAGCGCCTCCTCATAGCCGAAGACGAGGCCGGCGTGCGCCCGCATGATCCATTTGAAGCCGGTGAGGGTCTCGAGGCAGGGGACGCCGTGCGCGGCCGCGAGCGTCGCCAGTGCGCCCGAGCTCACGATCGTCGTGGCGACCGGCCCGGGCCGGTCGCGCAGCACCTCGTCCGCGAGCAGCAGCCCGACCTCGTCGCCGGTGAGTACCCGGCTGCCGACCGCGGCCGCACAGCGGTCCGCGTCCGGGTCGTTGGCGATGACGACGTCGGCGCCCACCGCCCGGCCGAGCGCGAGCACCCGGTCCAGCACGCCGGGCTCCTCCGGGTTCGGGAACGCGACGGTCGGGAAGTTCGGGTCGGGACGGGCCTGCTCGGCTACCACGAACGGCGCGGCCAGGCCAGCCCGGGTGAACACGGCGGCCAGGGTGTCTGCGCCCACACCGTGCAGCGGCGTGTACGCCACCCGGAGGCCAGCAAGATCGTCTAGGGTGGAGTCGTCAACGGCCCGGCTGGTGGTGAGGTTGTTGGCGGCCCGGCTGGTGGTGGGGTCGCTTGTGGCTCGGTCGTTCGCTGCCTGGCTGGTGGCAAGGTTGTTGGTGGTGAGGTTGTTGGCGGCCCGGCTGCCCGTGGTCCGGCTGCCCGTGGCGGGGTTGGTGGCCGGGCCACCGGTGCCATCCGTCCGCATGGTGGCCGCGGCCGCCGCCACGTAACTGTCGTGGATCTCCACGCCAAGGCGGATCCAGCCGTCACCGAGGGGAAGGGACGCGGCCGGCCCGACGGCATCGATCGCCGTCTCGATCTCGCTGTCGACGGGAGCGACGATCTGCGCCCCGTTCGCCGGGTCGCCGGACGGTGCGCCCAGGTACACCTTGTAGCCGTTGTCGGTCGCCGGATTGTGACTTGCGGTGACCATGATGCCGGCGTCCGCGCCGAGTCGGCGGACGGCGAACGCCAGCACCGGCGTGGGCACCGGGACAGGCAGCAGGGCCGCCCGCACCCCCGCCCCGGCGAGCACCCGAACACTGTCGAGGGCGAACCGCTCGCTGCCATGCCGGGCATCCGCCCCCACGACAACCAGCGGAAGTGGACGATCATCGTCCGGTGGCGTCCCCGAGCCGGTCGGTGCGGTATCCGCGGGCGTTACTGATGGTGATCTGGTTGTCGTGGGCGAAGCGTCCGTGCCGGGCTGTCGGGCGAGCAGCCAGGTGGCCAGGCCCGCCGTCGCCCGTCGGACGACCGCGGTGTTCATCCCGGCTGGGCCGGCGCGAAGCGGCCCACGAAGCCCGGCCGTGCCGAAGCGCAGGGCACCGGAGAACCGTTCACGCAGGGCTTCGAGGTCACCAGTGGTAAGCGCGGCGTCGACCAGAGTGGCCAGTTCGGCCCGGTCGGCCGGCCAGGGATCGTCGGCGATCCACCGCCGGGCCCGGGCGAACAGGTCCGGGAGGCCCGCGTCATCCACAGCGTGCACGTTCATCCCCGATGGGCACGTTCATCCAACATGACCAGTTCACCAGCCTGCCCCAGGACCCGCACGCTCATCCCCACGGATGCGGCCTTCT
>NZ_CEVIVD010000135.1:1515-10822 GCF_982290655.1 Protofrankia sp. CiP1_Cm_nod3 | reverse complement strand
GGACGCCGTCCATCTCGACCGATCACAGCCTGGTGATGATCGAGGCGAGCAGTGCGCCCATGCGTCCGGCCGCCTCGGCGCCGGCGGCCAGCACGTCGGTGTGGTCGATCGGCTCGTCGGTCATGCCGGCGGCCAGGTTGGTCACCAGGGACAGCGCCAGCACCTCGGCGCCCTCGGCCCGCGCAGTGATCGTCTCGTGCACGGTCGACATGCCGACCAGGTCGGCGCCGAGCGTCCGCAGCATCCGGATCTCGGCCGGGGTCTCGAAGTGCGGCCCGGGCAGCGCCGCGTAGACCCCTTCGGTGAGGGCCGGGTCGGCGGCTCGCGCCAGCGCGCGTAGCCGCGGGGAGTAGGCGTCGGTGAGGTCGACGAACTGCGGCCCGATCAGGGGTGAACGGCCGGTGAGGTTCAGATGGTCGGAGATCAGTACGGGCTGGCCGACAGTGTGGTCCTCGCGCAGCCCGCCGGCGGCGTTGGTGAGCACCACGGTGGACACACCCGCGGCACAGGCTGTGCGGACACCATGGGCGACGACCCGGGGGTGATAGCCCTCGTAGGCGTGGACCCGGCCGAGGAACAGCAGAAGATGACGTCCACCGAGGGCAACCGAGCGCACCGTCCCGGCGTGGCCGGGGGCACTCGGCGGCGGAAAACCGGCGAGTTCGGCGACGGCCACCTCGCCGGTCACTGTGCCGGTCGCGGCCAGCACGTCCGCGGCGGGCAGCCATCCACTGCCGAGCACGATGGCGATGTCGTGCCGTCCGACACCTGTGATCTCGGCCAGCCGCGCCGCGGCAGCCGTCGCCTCCGCAGCGGCCTGCGCACCCGGCCCAGTAGCCGTCTGCACGGCAATGGTGTCCCGCATGTGGTGACTCTAGCTTCGGTCCCGCCCCGGCGTGTTCCGCTCCGTTGCTGCGCTGGCCTGCTGCGCTGGCCTGCTGCCCTGACGGTGACTTGCTGTTCTGACTCGCTCCGCAGCCCTGATCCGCCGCTCTGATTCGCAAGCCGCCCGGTTTACCCATATTTGGGGTGATATCGAAGGCATCCGAGGTACTGACCCTCCACGGCCTGGCCCCTCGCTCATCCCACGGCACCACCACCCATACGGTCGAATCAGTAGACGGAAACTGTCATCGCTCGGAGCCCTGAAAATATTATGTAGAGGAATAATTCGCGGCATCGGATAGCGCCTTCTGCGGCTATCTCGCTGCGCCTGTCTCGATCGGCTCGGGCCTCCGGGTCATCCGGCCCCTTGATGCTGCTGAATATTCGGTGTCTGAGCGTCCGGCGTCGAGACTGTCGAGAATGCCATGGCCATTATGATCATCGAGAGGTGCCATAGCCGGGGTCGCTGCCCACGTGGATGCCACAGGCGGGTGGTAGGACGCCTCTGGAAAGCGGCGGTGAAGCGATCTCAGAAGGGTGGTGAGCCGAGATCCAGAACGCTGTCCCGTCTGGTTCTGTCCGTGTCCGGACCGTGGGCGCCGGCCCTTTTTCTCACGCCGTGGGTACCTCCCCCGCTGTACGTGTCCGTCCCCGGGGCTCCTGGAGCTGCTGATGCGCTCGTTCTCGATATTCCTGCTGTGGAGGCATCCGTTCCCGTGTTGCGCGTTCTGGGAATGTCTGCTCGCGGGGATCCTGCTTGCGAGACGGGGTCGTTGTCTGACCTCCGAGTTATGAGCCCGGCGGGCTCGACGTCCCAGGGTTCGGGGATGCTGGGGTAGACCCGTCCGGTCGGGCTGGTCCACATCGCGGTGTCACCGTCGGTGCGTTGAACCGTCCAGCCGCCCTCGTGTTTGGCCCTGTGGTGGCGCCGGCACAAGGTCAGTAGATTCTCTTCGCTGGTGGGTCCGCCGGCGCTGTGCGGCTGGATGTGGTCGAGGTCGCAGAACTGGGCAGGTTTCCGGCAGCCCGGGAAACGGCAGGTCCGCTGCCGCGTGCGCAGCAGCCGGGCGAGGCCGGGTGCGGGGAAGCGGCGGCCGACCTCGATCGGCCGGTCGCCCTGGGCGGGGTCGGTGAAGATCCGCCGCCAGGTCGCCTCCCGGGCGAGCTCCCGGACGGTTTCTGCGGGGATCGGCCCGTAGCCGGCGAGTTCCCCGGGGGTGTCGCTGACCGCGGCGAGGGTCGCGGCGGAGACGAGTATCCCGACCTCCACGGACACCTCAGCTCCCCGGTCGCGGCCGAGGAGCAGGTCGACGAGGGCGTCGGCGCGGCGGGCGTCCATGCTGGGGCGTTCGTCCGGGCCGGTGTGGGGGATGGTCATGCCAGGGGGCTCGTCCGGGTCGGCGACCGCGCGGGCGAGGGCATCGAGGCGCTGGTAGGCGGCTTGGGCGTCGAGGGCGGGCAGCAACGCCCACAGTTCGGCCATCCCGTCCTCGGCCGGACGAAGCTGCACCTCCCGACCTTTGCGGGCGTGGGCGTGCCGTCGCCGCGCGCCGTCCGGGTCGGCGCTGAGAACGGCCCGGCGCAACGCCTGACGGAACAGGCTGGGACTGCCCCGCCCACCCCGGGCCAGCACCTTCCGCTCGACCGCGGCGGCTTTGTCTGCGGACAGGGCGGCGGTTGTCTCGGCGACCGCGCGGACCCGACCCAGATCGATCGCCCCGGTCTCCAGCGCGGCCAGGGTGGCCGGCAGCCGGTCGACGACGGTGACCGCAAGCTCCACGCTGGCCGCGGCAGCGGCCGGGGACAGGGTGAGTTCGGCGGCGATCTCCTCCGCGGCCCACCCCGGCCCGGCCGGGTTCCCCTCCCCGGGCGGGGTGGGCCGCAACGCGGCGAGACGGGCCTGGGCACGCAGCATGACCGCCTCCAGCCCGGCGATCCGCCGCCGCACCGCGGCCATCAGGGACAGGCAGCCGTCCGAGTCACAGGAGGCCACCACCGGCAGACGGCCGGCCATGTCACAGCCCGCCAGCGCTGGCGGGCCACCGCACTCGGCGCGGCCCGTCGGCGCTGGCGGCGGGGCCGGAACCGCCGTGCCAGCCGGGGCTGGGTCGCCCACCCTGGTATCGAACATATGTACGAGTATAGTCGCTTATATGGACATTTTCACCCCTGACGACGATCGCTCTCCCGGCCCTCCGCACAGGCGCAGGACGCAGACCGCATACGAGAGGCATCCATAATGATCTATAAAGTCCGGTTGCGCCGGGCCGGTGCCTGGTGGCCGACGGTTGGTCATGATCGTGCGTCAGCGGCCCGGGGGGCCGGCGGCGGGGCGGAAGTCGTGGTCCGGATGGTCCCGGGTGGCTGGGCCACCCGGGACCCGGGGCCAGTCCCAGGCCACCCCGTAGTGGAGCCCGCGGGAAAGCTCGACGAAGTCCTTGCGGACGTATCCGAGGCTGCTCGGCACAAGCCAGTGCTCCTCGTCGTCCGGATGCAGCCGGGCCTCCGGGCCGAGCACGCCGCTGAAATACCAGACGCGGACGGGTGGTACCGTCGGGTCGAACTGGAGCTGTACCGTGTATCGGCTGTTCTGCTGCTCTTTCGGTGTGTAGTTCAGGACCGGTGTCATCTCGCGGTCGGTGTGTATGCGCAGCCGGTACACAAAGGAAACGCGGTCGCCGGGGGAAAGCGCCGCCGAGAACTCGAGCTCGGTCACCTCGTACCCGTTCGGGATGAAGGTGGAGCGCCGGACCGCGCAGTTCGCCAGCGCTTCGACGGAGATCACCTCGGGTCGCGGGTCGCTGTGATAGCGGGTGGTCGCCACGTAGTGGTCGATCCCGTCGTCGAGGGCGACCAGGGACCGGAATATCAGCACTTCCGTCGGGATCCGGCCGGAAAGTCGTACCAGCAGCTCGGCCCGGTCAAGGAGAAACCGCGGCCGGCTGGCGTCGAGGAGGCCCGGCGCACCGCTGCCGGCCAGGTAGTCCTGCCAGCCGGCACCGGCGCTGAGCTCCGCGACCCGCTGCCTGAGCAGGAGCGCGGCCTCGACGGTCCCCCGGTAGAACCATTCCCGTACGGTTCGCTCGTGTCGGCCCCGGCGGCGGGCGAGTGCGTCGATCCGGGCCGTCAGGGACGGCTCACCCGGATTCTCGCCGTCAATGTTGAAACCGATCTGGGCACCGGTCCGCAGTTTTTCCTGGGGGATGGCGTGACAGCACTCGACTATGATGTTCTGTAATGCGGCGGCGCGTTGGTCGTCCGACCATTCTCCAGGTGCCGGGGGCAGCAGCCGTACCAGAGGCGAGCTCCTGAGTTTCTCGACGTTCAAACCCGGTCCCGCCGAGAGCGCGACAAGCTCCGCCCTGATCGTCTCGACGGTCAACTGGGTTATGGTGTCGCCGGTCATGGGCAGCCCCGTTCCCGTCCTGGAAACAACCGATCGGACTCCCGGCGGGTCGCGCCGGCCGGGTAGCGTGAACCCGCGCGGCCGCGCGTCGGTTCCGCCGGTGGTGGCGTGCGCCGTGGAGTCTTTCCATCAACGGTAGACGTAATCGTGGGCGCATGTGTGTTTTCCTGGCTGACATCGATAAAAATAATCGCTTTTGCCTGCTTTGTGGCTGGGTCCGGGCGGCTGCCGCGGGGCGTGGCCACCCGGTCGCCCTCGGCCGGCGAGGCCGCCTCGGGGCGACGGGAGCGGCGAGGCGGGTCCCTGAAGCCGACGGCTCCCTCGCTGTGGTCATCTGGCCGCGGTCACCTCCGGTCTGCCGGTCCTCGCCGGGCGCGGGCTGGCGCGTCGGGAGTGATCCGGAGTGGTTCAGCCGTGCTCCTTGCCGCTTCGTCGGCCATCTCGTGGTCCATCCCGTCGGCGATCCCGTCAGGCCGTTGCCGTGACGGCGGTGAACCCGGCGTGAGAATCGCGCATGAGTGGGCCGGGTTTCCCTACGATCTGGCCATGAGCGAGCGTCTGTCGGAGTCCGGCCAGCCGATCAAGCCGGTTTACAGTGCATCCGATCTGCCCGCGGGCCTGACGGAGCGCCTGGGTTCACCCGGTGAGTATCCGTTCACCCGGGGCGTCTACCCGACCATGTACACCGGCAAGCCGTGGACAATGCGGCAGTACGCCGGTTTCGGCACCGCCAGGGAGTCCAACGAGCGGTATCACTCGCTTGTCGCCGCGGGCACCGGCGGGCTTTCGGTCGCGTTCGACCTGCCCACCCAGATGGGTTATGACTCCGACGACCCGATCGCTCACGGCGAGGTCGGGAAGGTCGGGGTGGCGATCGACTCGATCGAGGACATGCGGGTGCTCTTCGCCGGCATCCCGCTGGACAAGGTCTCCACGTCGATGACCATCAACGCGCCGGCGTCCGTCCTGCTGCTGCTATACCAGCTGGTCGCCGAGGAGCAGGGCGTCCCCGGCTCGAAGATCACCGGAACCATTCAGAACGACGTCCTCAAGGAATACATCGCCCGCGGTACCTACATCTATCCGCCCGCGCCGTCCCTGCGGCTGATCGCCGACACGTTTGCGTACTGCCGCAACGAGATCCCCCGGTGGAACACGATCTCGATTTCCGGCTACCACATGGCCGAGGCCGGGGCCACCCCCGCGCAGGAGATCGCTTTCACCCTCGCCAACGGCATCGCCTACGTCCGGGCCGCCGTCGAGGCGGGGCTCGCCGTGGACGAGTTCGCCCCCCGGCTGTCCTTCTTCTTCGTCTCCCGCACGACCCTGCTGGAGGAGGTGGCGAAATTCCGCGCCGCCCGCCGGATCTGGGCGGACGTGATGAAGAACACCTTCGGCGCGACGAACCCCAAGTCGATGATGCTGCGCTTCCACACCCAGACCGCGGGCGTACAGCTCACCGCGCAGCAGCCCGAGGTCAACCTGGTCCGGGTCGCGGTACAGGGCCTCGCCGCCGTGCTGGGCGGCACCCAGAGCCTGCACACGAACTCCTACGACGAGGCCATCGCCCTGCCGACGGTCAAGGCCGCGACCCTGGCGCTGCGTACCCAGCAGGTGCTCGCCTACGAGACGGACATCACCGCCACCGTCGACCCGTTCGCCGGCTCCTACGCGGTCGAGGCCCTCACCGACGATGTCGAGCAGGCCGCCCGCGAGCTCATGGAGCAGGTCGAGAAGCGCGGCGGAGCCGTCGCCGCGATCGAGCAGGGCTACCAGAAGAGCGAGATCGAGAACTCCGCCTACGCGGTCATGCAGGGCATCGAGGACGGTTCACGCACCGTGGTCGGCGTCAACCGCTTCCGTGCCGAGCAGGAGGAGCAGTACGACCCGCTGCGGGTCGACCCGGCGATCGAGGCCGACCAGTCGGCCCGGCTGGCCACCCTGCGCGCCGACCGCGACAACGCCGAGGTGACCCGCCATCTGGACGCGGTGAAGGCCGCCGCGCAGGGCACCGACAACGTCCTCTACCCACTGAAGGAGGCGCTGCGCGCCCGGGCCACGGTCGGCGAGGTCTGCCACGCCCTGCGCTCGGTCTGGGGGATCTACCACCCTGCCGACGCCTTCTGACCTCGCCGGGCGTGGGCGGAACCCCGGCGGCGTTTCTCGTCACCTTGCGTACCCTCCGGGTACGCGGCGGCTCCTCGACCTTGCCGGGCTTGCGCCCACATCCCGGCGACCAGGCGTGGGCGAAACCCCGGCGGCCTTGTGACAGCGGCCTTGTGATACCTACCGGGCTGTTAGGTATCACAAGGCTGCGTCGGTGATAGGTAAGTATCACAACGCCAGCCGGCGTCGGCGGCCCTGCCGGGGCGACCGGCCCAGGGGTGCTACCGGGCGGACGTGTCCGGTTCTCCCTCGATCGTCCGTAGGATGCCGTCCGCGATGAACAGGCGGTTGCGGGCTCGCCCGGGCACCTCGGTGAGGATTCCGCTCTCGACCAGCTTCGCGACGTTCAGACTGGCGGAACGGTGCGTCACGTCGAGAATGCGCCGTGCCCGGCTGACGGTCAGCGCCGGTATGTCGAACAGCGCGTCCACCAGCGCCGCCAGCAGCCCGGACGAGCGCGCGGTGCTGACCCGGGCGCGGTAGTCGTTCCGCAGGTTGTGCAGCGCGGTGGAACGCCGCACCGCGTCCCGGGCCTGTTCGGCGACCCCGCGGAGGAAGAACTCCACCCATCCTGCCCACTCCCCGTGCGTGGAGACCCGCAGCAGATGGGCGTAGTACTCGTCGCGCCGCGGTTCGATCCAGGCCGAGATGTCCAGCATGGGCGTGTCGAGCAGTCCCCATTCAGCCAGCAGCAGGACGACCAGGAGTCGGCCGACCCGCCCGTTGCCGTCGAGGAACGGGTGGATGGCCTCGAACTGGTAGTGCGCGCATGCGATCGTGACCAGTGGTGGCAGGTCGTGGTCGGTGTGCAGGTGCTTCTCGAACAGGTCCAGGCACTCCCACAGCCGTTCCGGGGGAGGCGGGACGTAGGTGGCGGTGTCGAGGGTGCAGCCGGGCGCCCCGATCCAGTTCTGGCTCCGCCGGACGTCACCCGGGGTCGCGTAGTCTCCGCGGACGCCACTGAGCAGGATGGCGTGCGCCTCCCGCAGCAACGGGACGCTCAGCGGAAGCCGACGGTCGGGGTCGAGTGTGTGCTCGACCGCGGCCATGTAGTTGAACACCTCCCGGACGTCCGCGCCGTCGCTCCGGGCCGGCTGCTCCGCCTCGAAGAGCACCAGGTCGGAGACGGATGCCTGGGTGCCTTCGATCCGGCTGGACAGCACGGCCTCCCGGCGGACCAGCGCCCGGGCCAGCAGCCGCGGGTTGGGCAGCGTCCGGCCGGCGCCGGCGAGTTCCCCCAGCGCGCGGTCGGCGTCCGAGAGCAGCCTGATCAGGGATCGGTCGAGGTCGAGAGCAGGGGGCAGCGGCGGCGGGACGAAGGCGAGGTAACCGCGTTCGGCCCGGACGATGTGGCGCTGCTGGCCGGTGGCGAAGGCCTCGCGTCGCACTGATACTTACCTACCATCCGGAAGTCCTTGTGATACCTACAGGCCTGTTTGGTATCACAAGGCTACGCCAGTGGTCAGTAAGTATCACGGCGCGAGAGCCATTGTGATTCCCAAGGGGCCGTTTGGTATCACAAGGATCCGCCAGCGGTCGGTAAGTACCACAACGCCGAGCCGAGCTCGGCCCGGGCCGAGCGGCGGTTGGTGTTCGTCCGGGCGGGCATCAGGGGCGGCGTCGCGTGGACGTCGGAGACGCTCCCGCGCGGACGGTGTTCGGGGTGGAAGGCTGGACGGTATGCGTATACATCCAGCGCGGAAGGCCCGCCCGCCGGAGGTTCCGCTGGAGCCGGGGGAGTTCACCGAGGTCGTGCTCCGGGGCCGGCTCACCGACCCCGCCGGCCCGGGCGCGTTCACCGCGCGGGCCGAACGGTTCATCGGGCACCGCCTCGGGGCGTCCCGCTGGATTCTGCTCACCACCCGCCGGCTGCTGGTCGTCGCGCCTTTTCCCCGGCCCGGCGGCTACTTCGACGTCGCCTTCGACCGGCGGGTGGTGTCGGCGTCGCAGGGGCGCAAGCACGGTGATCTGATCGTCATCCCCCTGGCCACCCCCGCCGGCCCCCAGATGCTGCGCGTCCCGGCATCCATCCGCCCCGAAGCCACCCGCTTCATCCGTGCCCTGCGCTTGCGTTAGCGCCGATTCTCACGCAGTTGTTGGACACCCCCATCGATCATGTGTACTCGAAGCGGGCGGCACCGCTGGTCGGCAACCGGCTGCTGAGCCTGGCCGGCTCGGCCAAGGAGGTGCGGCGTTTCACGTTCGACCTGACCGACAGCCGGCTGGACTACACCGCCGGCGACACCCTGGGGGTCTGGCCGACGAACTGCCCCGATCTGGTCGACGAGTGGCTCGCCGCCACCGGCCTGGACCCCCACACCGTCGTCGACGTGGGCGAGCCGATGCCGCTGGTCGAGGCGCTGCGTCACCGGCTGGACATCACCACCGTCCGACCGGACCTGCTGCGTTTCGTCGCCGAACGCACCCGCGACGCCCGGCTGCGCACCCTGCTGCGCCCCGACAACAAGCTCGAACTGACGAAGTGGATGTGGGGCCGCCAGGCCGGCGACGTCCTCGCCGAACACCCGGTGCGGGCCGGCGTCACCGACTGGCTGGCGGTGCTCGGACGGTTGCAGCCCAGGATGTACTCGATCTCCTCCTCGCCGCTGCTGGAGCCGGCGGCGGTGAGCCTGACCGTCTCCGTCGTCCGTTTCGTGGGCAGCCGTGGCCGCCCCCGCAAGGGCGTGTGCTCCACCTACCTCGCCGACGCGGCCCCCGGCCACCCGGTGCCGGTGTTCCTGCGACGCTCGCCGCACTTCCGCCTGCCCGCCGACGACGACGCACCGGCTGTCATGATCGGCCCCGGTACCGGCATCGCGCCGTTCCTGGGCTTCCTCCAGGAGCGCCAGG
>NZ_CEVIVD010000135.1:0-940 GCF_982290655.1 Protofrankia sp. CiP1_Cm_nod3 | reverse complement strand
CCCGCGGCGCGCGCGGGCCGAACTGGCTGTTCTTCGGTGAACAACGCCGTGCGACCGACTTCTACTACGCCGACGAACTCGAAGCGCTCGCCATCGCCGGTACCCTCACCCGCCTTGACCTGGCATTCTCCCGCGACCAACGCGCCAGGATCTACGTCCAGGACCGCATGCGGGAACATGGCGCGCACCTGTGGGCGTGGCTGCGCGACGGCGCCTGCGTCTACGTGTGCGGCGACGCCGCCCGCATGGCCAAGGACGTCGATCAGGCACTCCGCGACATCGTCACCACCCATGGCAACCTCGACCCCGAGGAAGCCGCCGCCTACATCAGACAACTCGCCACCGACAACCGCTACGTCCGTGACGTCTACTGAAGCTTGAGGCCAGCCGGCGCGATCCCTACCGGCAGCTCAGCCGGGTGTTCCACCTCGTGGGACGCGGATGACCCGACACGGTTGCCGAATCCCCCGGCGGACGCGGGCGTCGAGCCGCGGCGGTGATCGGCTCCTTGAGCACATCCGCGATGTTGCCCGGCGGTCTCGGCAGCCCGTGACTATTATTCTAGTCATGGCGACGATCCCGTTGGCAGATGCAAAGGCACGGCTGTCGGCCGTGATGGACGAGATCCGAGACACCCATGAACGAGTGGTGATCACCCGGAACGGGCGACCCGAAGTGATCATGCTCGCTGTCGCGGATCTGGAGGCGCTGGAGGAAACCCTCGACCTGCTGTCCACGCCAGGCGCGGTGGAGCAGATCCGCCAGGCCGAGGCGGACATCGCCGCCGGTGAGGCCATCGGTGCCGACGAGCTGCGTCGCGCGTTCGCCGTCCGGGTCGAGCGGGAACGGTGACCGACGACGCCTGTCGGCTCTCGCTCGCCCCGGCCGCACGCGGGATGCTGACCGAAGGCCCACCGGTCGGGCTGCCGCTCGCCGTGGC
>NZ_CEVIVD010000134.1:0-12292 GCF_982290655.1 Protofrankia sp. CiP1_Cm_nod3 | reverse complement strand
GTTCACCCCTACGCCCGCTCCCACGTCGCCGGCACCATCGCCGGTGCGCGGTGGGGGAATGAGGTGGATGGGTGGATGCGCTGCTCCCTGGCGTGACCGGTTTGTGGGTGCTGGTGGCCGCTGTTGGATGCGCTGTCGGGCTGGCTGTGCTTGTCCGGCTGCGGGACGGGCGGTTCCGGGTGGTCCGTCCGGGCCCGTCGGCACCGGCGGCGCCGGTCGTACCTGACGGGGCCGTGGCGGATGCCATCGCGACCGCCGCGGCCCAGCCGGTCGGCGGCGACGTGAGCGGCGGCGGCGACGTGAGCGACGGGGAGAACAACGACGGGGAGAACAAGGTGACGGACGGCGACGAAGCTCCGGCCGCCCCACACGGCCCGGCCCGTCCGGAGGATGCAGGCCCGGAGGATGCAGGCCCGGACGGGATCCGCCCGGACGAGGCGGGTTCGCTGGCCGCGGTGGACGCCGAACTCGTCGCGCTCGGGGTGGCCCCCGGGGCGCGGGCCACGTTGGTGCAGTTCTCCACCGCTTTCTGCGCGCCCTGCCGGGCGACCAGGCGGATCCTCGCGGACGTCGCGAGCGGCGTACCGGGCGTGCGGCATGTGGAGGTCGACGCGGAATCCCACCTCGAGCTGGTCCGGCGGCTGCGGATTCGGCGTACGCCGACCGTCCTCGTCCTTGACGCGCGGGCTCGCGAGGTCTGCCGGGCCAGCGGCGCCCCACCGGGGCGGGCGGCCGTTCTGGCGGCGCTGGAACTGGCGGTCGGTGAGCCGCGCGGGCGGGATCCGGCCGCGGCAGCGGACAATACCATGATCGATGTGTCCGACCGGCCTGATTGGCCGTCGGATCGATAACACATCCCTCATGTTCACTGCTACGGTCAGGGGGTTATGTTCTCCACTGAGCTCGTCCGGCGCCGCACGGTCGATCTGTGCCGTGTACGTAGCTCGCTGTGTCCATTTTCCTGATCTGTGCGTTGATGCCGTCCGCCGTCGGCGGACTCGCCTGTCAGGAGATGAGCTCGTGGTCGACCCAAGAGGTCCCAGGTTCAGTGCGGCGGTCACCAGCGCTGTCCTCGCGGTCGTGTTGCTGACCGCGAATGGCTGGTTGCTCCTCGCGCAGACCGTGGTATTTCTGACAGGTGCGCTGATCGGTGTCCGTCGTGCTCCGTACGGGGTGCTGTACCGCACGCTGGTCCAGCCTCGGCTGGGGCCACCCGCCGAGCTGGAGGACGAGCGGCCACCGCGTTTCGCGCAGGCGGTCGGGGCGGTGTTCGGCGTGCTGGGCACGGCCGGTTTTCTTGCCGACGTCGCCGCGTTGGGGTACGTGGCCACGGCGTTCGCGTTCGTCGCGGCGTTCCTGAATGCCTCGATCGGCTTCTGCCTCGGTTGCCAGATATATCTCGCCATACGTTCTGTGAAAGGAGCGCAAGCATGAGTCGCGCCAACGCGCTTGTCGATGCCGCCTGGGTCGACGCACATCTGAGTGATCCCAAGGTTGTCCTGGTCGAGGTCGACGAGGATGTCTCCGCATATGACAAGGGGCACATCCGCGGCGCGGTCCGGCTCGACTGGAAGTCGGAGCTGCAGGACCCGGTCATCCGCGACTTCGTCAACAAGGAGCAGTTCGAGAAGCTGCTGTCCGGCAAGGGCATCGCGAACGACGACACCGTCGTTCTCTACGGTGGCAACAACAACTGGTTCGCCGCCTACGCCTACTGGTATTTCAAGCTGTACGGGCACGGCGAGGTCCGGCTGCTCGACGGCGGCCGGAAGAAGTGGGAGCTCGACAGCCGCGAGCTGACCGAGGAGCTCCCGGACCGGCCGGCGGCCCAGTACGTCGCCAAGGACGCCCGCACCGACATCCGGGCCTTCCGGGACGAGGTCGTCGCCGCGATCGGCACGAGGAACCTGGTCGATGTCCGGTCGCCCGACGAGTTCGCCGGCCGGCTGCTCGCCCCGGCCCACCTTCCCCAGGAGCAGTCGCAGCGCGCCGGGCACATCCCCACCGCGAGGAACATCCCCTGGGCGAAGACCGCGAACGAGGACGGCACCTTCAAGTCGAACGAGGAACTGACCGCCCTGTACGCGCAGGCCGGGGTGGACCTGGGCAAGGACACCATCGCCTACTGCCGCATCGGCGAGCGCTCGGCCCACACCTGGTTCGCTCTCCACGAGCTGCTGGACCTGCCGAACGTCAAGAACTACGACGGGTCCTGGACCGAGTACGGTTCACTGGTCGGCGTCCCGATCGAGAAGGACGCCTGAGACCATGTGTGGCGCGCCCCGTGGCGGACCCTCGCTGGAAGGAATTGACGTGGCAAAGGAAACTGTCATCCAGGGCGTCGTACTGAAGGATGGTTCACCGGTCGCTTCGGGTTATGCCCGGCTGCTCGACGAGAGCGGCGACTTCACCGCGGAGGTTCCGCTGTCGGCGACCGGGCAGTTCCGTTTCTTCGCCCGGCCCGGCTCGTGGACCGTCCGGGCGCTCGTCCCGGGCGCGTCCGGCGAGCGGAAGGTCGTCGCCCGCCAGGGTGAGCCCGTCGACGCCGAGATCGAGGTCGCGGCCTAGGGAACCGGGGAATTCCACAGGGCGGGGCCTGGGGCCTCGCTGGTTTCCCGACCCGTCCCGGATGGGCCTTTTCGGGATCCGGAGAAATTCCGGACCTCCTGAAAAGGCCCATCTCCGTGTGCTGCGGACGGTGTTCCGGTACGGGGGTGGATTCGCGACGCTCAGGAACCGCCGGCCCGGGGCGTGGGAACGCCGTGGCACACGGGTACGGCCCGGGTGGGTACGGCGAACGACATCGGGCCGACGGTGTAGTTGCGCAGGTCGTTGTCGACCGCGAACAGCGCGGCGGAGCTCCGGTCCGGAAATGGTGCGACGACACGCCGGACCGTCCGCTGCGCGGTACCGTCGAACTGGACAACTGCGTACAGGACCTCGGATTCGTGCATCACACAACCACCAAACCGCATCCTCCCGGCGCCGTGAAGGAGCCGTGTCGTGTGCCGTGCGTGGTCCGCTGCCGCGAGAGCGGTTGCGGAGCTTGCGTACGGCGCCACGCACGGTCCTGCCGACCGGCTACTCACAGTCCCGCGGACGCCCGCGGAGCGCGGGACGTACCGGACGGCCGTCAGTAGACGAGAGCCCGCGCCCCGTCGGCGAGCACCTCGGAGACGAAGACCGCCGCGCCGGCGATGCGTATCCCGGGGAGCACGTCGTCGGGGCCGATGGACCGCCGCGCCGCGCACTGCGTGCACAGGGTCACGCGTCCGCCGGCCAGGACGGCGTCCAGCAGCCCGGTCAGTGGGGCCGACTCGGGCAGCGCGAACTCGGCGGCACGCCCGGGCAGGGCGAACCAGGCCGACTCGCCGGTGAGCCACAGGGAGACGTCCGCGCCGCTGGCGAGCCCGACCGCGGCGACCGTGAACGCCTGTGAGCACCGTTCCGGCGCGTCCGCGCCCGCGGTGGCCTTGATGACCAGTGAGGCTGTCATGGCTGTCAGTCTGTACCGGATGGTCCGTACCGGTTGGCCCGGCCCGTACCGGTGGCCCGGCCCGGCCCGTGCCGTGCCGGGCGGCTGCCGTGGTGGGACGCGGCCGCCCGGACAGGCCCGGCGCGCACCGCCGCGGGGCCCGCCCGCCGGTACCGGAAGGCCCCGCTCCGCGGGGCCAGGCGGCTTGGCCGATGTCACACAGCCACCGCCAGCGGGGCGGGAAGGGTGCGCTCACGGCTAAACTGGTCCCGTGCTGGAAATATTTTTCACCGCTTTGTTGATCTTTGTAGCGGTGCTCATCGGGTGGTTCTCCGTGTACGCGGTGTACAAGCTGTACTCGGGTCAGCGTTGAGCGTCCCGGTCGTGCCCGTACCCATGTCCGTACCCGGGCACGCCGTCGGCGGGTGGACGTGACCGTGCGGCCCGGGCCGGTGATCGACCTGCACCCGAGCCTGCTGCCGATCGCCTTCCTGCTGGGCACCTGGCGGGGCGAGGGCGTCGGCGGCTACGAGGGGATGGACGCCTTCCGCTACGGCCAGGAGATCGTCTTTTTCAGCACCGGGCGTCCCGCCCTGTCCTACACGTCCCACACCTGGTGGGTCGGTGAGCCCCGGGACGGGCGCAGCGAGGGCAGCCCGCTGGCGACCGAGACCGGTTTCTGGCGGGTGCAGCCCGCGGAGGGCGACGGGCCGCCCACCGTGGAGGTCATGCTCGCCCATCCCTTCGGGATCAGCGAGATCTACGTCGGGGACGTCGCCGGGACGCGGGTGGAGCTGCGTTCCAACGTTGTGATCAGGACGGCCACCGCGCGCCGGGTGGACCGCTCCCAGCGGCTGTACGGCTTCGTCGAAGGTGATCTTGCCTACGCCATCGACATGGCGGCCGAGGGCAAACCGTTGCAGTCGCACCTGTCCGCCCGGCTCCAGCGGGCACCGGCCGCTGGCTGACTGCCGCCTGCACGGCCCGTTCGGCCCGTTCGGCGCGTCCGAGCGGTGCGAACTCGGGCTGGCCGGCCCGGCCGGGCCAGGTGGCCGAGCCGGCCGCGCGTTCGGGCCGGGCCGTCGGATGCCGGCCAGGTCAGGCGCGCATCCGGGAGGCCTCCTCGGCGGCGACCCGGGCGCGCCAGGCCTTCTCCCGCGCGATGGCGCCGGCGAACCCGAGAGCGACCGCCGGATCGAAGTTCTCGTCCGAATAGGTGCGGGTGCACCCGAGCAGCCGGTCGATCTCGTCGGCGGTGACCGCCGTGAGCGGAAGCTGGCCGGTCAGGTAGACGTCGCCGGCGAGATCCACCGAGAAGTGCACGCCGTAGGTCCTCGCGTTGCGCCCGAGCAGGAACGCGTACGTGCCCGCCTCGTTCTCGGCGGGCCGGCGCATGAAGAACGCCTCGATGAGCAGCGTGTGGTCCCCCACCACCAGCCAGGTCATCGTCCGCAGCCGGTGCTCGCCCTCCAGGGTGACGAGGAACGAGTCCTCGGTCACCCGTTCGTAGGGCAGGCCCAGCTCCGCCAGGGCGTCGTCGATCAGGCGGCCGAGGCGTGCCCGTTCGGCACTGTCGACAGGTACTGACACCGGTTCCCACCTCCACCATGATCCTCATCTGGATCGCTGCCGTGGCCACCGGAGACTTTCCAGGCCGCAGCCGGCCGCAGCCGGCCGCGCGGCGTCAGGCCGTTGCCGGGACGGTAACCGGTGTCGCAGCGTTACGGTAACCGGTGAGAACGCCGCGTGCCGTCACGGACCAGCCGAACTCCCCTGCCCGCCCGACCGCCCCGGCGGCCAGGCGCCGGCGCCGGCGTGGCTGGCCGACCACCTGGGCCAGGGCGTCGGCATAGGCGGCCGGGTCGCGTTCCGCCACCAGGATGCCGGAGACGTCGTGCTGGACCGCCGTCCGCAGCCCGCCGACCGCGGCCGCGACGACCGGCGTCCCACAGGCCTGGGCCTCCAGCGCGACCAGGCCGAAACTCTCGCTGTGGCTGGGCACCACGGCCACGCTCGCGGCCCGGTACCAGTCGGCGAGCTCCGGCTGCGGCACCGGGGGCTGCAACCGGACGATGTCGGAGATGCCGAGCTCGGCCGCGAGTTTCACGAGCGAGTCCGGACGGTCCAGGCCGGATCCGCTGGGACCGCCGACCACCGCGACGACCAGGCGGTCACGCAGCGCCGGTTCACGCGCCAGCAGGTGCGCGGTGGCGCGCAGCAGCATGTCGGGCGCCTTCAGCGGCTGGATACGCCCCACGAACAGCAGCAGCAGCGCGTCTGGCGGGACACCGACACGGCCGCGTGCCGCCGCCATGTCCCCGGGGCGGAACACCTCCAGGTCGACGCCGGGCGCCACCACGTCGACCAGCTCGGGGGCGGCGCCGTAGAGATCGACCAGGTGGCGCCGCTCGTCCTCGGTGGACGCGATCAGCAGGTTCGAGCGGTCGACGACGTCCTGCTCGCCGGCGATGCGGTGCGGTGGGTCAGGGCGGTCGCCGTCGGCGAGCGCGCCGTTCTTCACCTTCGCCAGCGTGTGGGCGGTGTGTACCAGCGGGACGGCCCACCTGCTCGCGACCGCGAGCCCGGCCTGGCCGGAAAGCCAGTAGTGCGAGTGGATGACGTCGAACCAGCCGGGCTCGTGCGCGGCCTCGACCCGCAGCACGGCCGCGGTGAAGGCGCACAGCCAGGCGGGCATGTCCTCCCTGCCGACGTCCTCGAACGGCCCGGCGGCGACATGACGTACCGTGACCCCCGGCGTGAGGGTGACCTTCGGCGGCATCCTGCTGCTGGTGGCGCGGGTGAAGATCTCCACTTCGGTGCCGAGCAGGGCCAGCTGCCGGGACAGCTCCACCACGTACACGTTCATGCCGCCGGCGTCGCCGGTACCCGGCTGCTCCAGCGGTGACGTGTGCATCGACAGCATGGCGACCCGACGAGGGAAGCCCGACCGGACCCGACGCACCAACCACCTCCACACCATCCGGACTCACCGACCATCGGACAGCCCGGTCCTGCGAACAACCGATCCAGGGGCCGCATGCCCGGCATCAGCCGCCCCGGGCGTGGCCGTCCGGCGCCGGACGGCCGCATCCACGGCTGCCTCTCAACAACGACAGGCAACCGAGGTTGCGGCCCGTAACCGGATACCGCCATCAGGTTCGCCGGCCCTGTCCTGCCGGCATCCGCCGTCGCGGTCCGTCATGGGCTCTCTTCTGACGGACACCCGGACTCATCCTGCCAGCGGCGCGGCGAACCGGCGATTGGGTGACAGGTGAGATTCACCGGTTTTTTCCGCATCCGGCTCCGGATGCCCGCGACAGGGGCGGCCGAGCCGGTTCTGCGATCGTGGACGCGTGTCAGGTACCTCCCCCACCGGCCGCCGCGAGCCGCGGCTGGCCGCGGGCCGCGCCAGAGCGCTGGGGCTCGCCACCCGTGGGACGACCGCTCCCAACCGCCTGCGCCGGGTCGACCGCTGGATCGTCGGGACACAGGCGGCCCGGTTACGTGCCACCGCCGGCCCGCTTGTCGTCGATCTCGGGTACGGCTCGTCGCCGGTCACCACGGTGGAGCTCTACCAGCGGCTGCGGCCCCTGCGGCCCGACGTCCGGGTCGTCGGGCTGGAGATCGACCGGGAGCGGGTCGCCGCGGCGGCCCCGGCCGCGCGCCCACCGGGGCTGGTTTTCGCCCGTGGCGGCTTCGAGTTCGCCGGGCTGCGCCCGGTGCTGGTCCGCGCGATGAACGTGCTGCGCCAGTACGAGGAGGCGGCGGTCGCCCCGGCCTGGGCGGCGATGCTCGAGCGCATCGCACCCGGCGGCCTGCTGGTCGAGGGCACCTGCGACGAGATCGGCCGGCGTGCCTGCTGGTTCGCTGCCGAGCGCCCGGCAGGGACGCCGATGCCGTCGGCGCCCGCCACAGCGCCCGCCGCAGCATCCGGGCCGCCCGCCAGGCGCGGACGGCCCACGGCAGCCGGCCCGCTCACGGGCCCCGGGCCGCCCGCCGGGACGCCGTGGCCGTGGCCGTGGCCGTGGCGCCAGGGCAGCACGCTCACCCTGGCCGCGCACCTGCCGAGCCTCGCGCGTCCGTCCGAGCTGGCCGAACGGCTGCCCAAGTCGTTGATCGCCCACAACGTCCCCGGCGAGGACGTGCACGCGCTGCTGGCCGCGTTCGACGACGCCTGGCGGCGCAGCGCGCCGCGGGCCGTGTTCGGGCCGCGGCAGCGCTGGACAGCCGCGGTCGAGTCCCTGCGGGCGGACGGCTGGCCCGTACGGGGCAGCCGTCCGCGATGGCGGCTGGGCGAGGTCACCTTTGCCTGGCCGCCGGTACGGACGGACGCGGACGCTGCCACCGCCGGCACCGCGGGCACCGCCCCTGGCGGCAGCGACGGACCCGGTGGGTGAGCGGTGGACGGGTGAACGGTGGAGCGGCCCGCCGCTCAGGCGCCCGGCCGCCGGGACGGAGCGATCTTGTCGAGGACAGTGAGGTCGTCGGCGCGAGGCTGCCACTCGCCGGCCGCGACGTTCGCCCGGACCTGCTCCGCCGTCGTCGCCCCGGCGATCACGGAGGCTACCGCGGGCTGCGCGGCCAGGCCGCCGATCGCCACGTCCAGCAGCGAGCGGCCGCGTTCCCGGGCGAAGGTCTCCAGGGCCTCGACCTGGTCGAAGACCTCGTCGGTGAGCTCGTCCTGGCGGCCGGCCAGCCGGGTGCCGGGCGGGGGCTGCTCGTCCCGGAAGTACTTGCCGGTGAGGATGCCGCTCGCGAGCGGGAAGTACGGCAGAATGCCGATGCCGTACTTCTGCGCGGCCGGGACAAGTTCGGCCTCGATGCTCCGCTCCAGCAGGTTGTAGTGGTTCTGGGCCGAGATGAAGCGGGTCGTGCCGGAGGCGCGCGCGGTCCACTCGGCGTCGGCGACCTGCCAGGCCGCGAGGTTCGACGAACCCACGTAGCGGACCTTGCCCTCGCGCACTATCTCGTCGAGAGCGGCCAGCGTCTCCTCGACCGGGGTGAACGCGTCCGGGCTGTGCAGCTGGAAAAGATCTATATAGTCGGTCTGCAGCCGGCGCAGCGAGCCTTCCACGGCCTTGCGGATGTACCGGCGCGAGGCGCGGGCGTTGAAGTCGGGCCCGTACACCCCACCCATGTCGTTACCGAACTTGGTGGCGAGGACCACTTCGTCGCGCCGGGTCCGCAGGATATGGCCGAGCAGGGTCTCCGAACCACCCTTGTTGCCATATGTGTCCGCCGTGTCGAACAGGGTGATGCCGTTGTCGAGCGCGGCCGTGACGACGGCCCGGGTGCCCTCGAGGTCGACCCGTGAGCCGAAGTTGTTGCAGCCGAGGCCGACGACGGATACCAGTAGGCCGGAAGATCCCAGTGGGCGATATCTCATATCGTCAGTACAACACGACATACCATGAACCCCGGGCGTCAGGTACCGGGATTCGCCGCCCGTCATGATCACAGGACCGGGCCGGTGGCGTCTGGTTGTTTTTTTCGAGTGGTGGCGCAGTTGCCGTCGTGAGGCGGTCGAATGGCCGGGGCACGACCGGCCATTCGACCGTTCGCCTGTCCGGCCATTCGGCCGGTCGGGCTACTTGGACTTCGCGCTCTCGGAGCCGCTGTTCTCCTTGGCGCTGTCCGAGGACTTCGTCGTCTTCGTCGCCTTCGGCGCCTGGTCGGCCGAGGAGCGCACGGCCTTGGCCCGGTTGACCACGTTACGGGTCCGGGTCACGGCATCCTCGGTCGTCGGGCTCTGGCGGATGCGGGTAACGCGCTTCTCGCCGCGGTCGGCGAAGTTGCTGTAGAGCGTGCTCGCACGTCCCTGAAGGTCGGAAAGCTGGGCACTCACCGACGAGGGCAGGGAGGTGACAGCGGTCTGCACGTTGCCGGGGAGCCGCTGGGCCTGGGTGGAGAGGTCGTTGACCCGGCTGGAAAGCTTCTTGATCTCGCCGACGTAGACGGTGGGGATGCTCCGGATCTTCTCCACCGCGGCGTCCGCGGCACCCACATAGGCGTACAGGGGCTTGCGGACCTCCGACAGCGGGATCTTGACGTCGGCCGAGGCCTCGACGGTGTCGCCCGACTTGTCGGCGCTGGTTCGGATGGTGGCCATTGCTACCTCCAGTGTCGTGACTGTGACGTGGTCGCTGGATACTGTTCTGTTGTTACTTCGTTGATGACGAGGTGTCATCCGGCGGGTTGTGGGCGGTGGCCCCGTTGCTGGCAGCGGTGGTCCGGGTGGAGCGGCCGGTCTTCGCAGCGGCATCCCCGCTGGTCTTGCCGGTATCGCCGGTGGCCGCTGCCGTGCGTGGCCGTCGGGCCGCCGTTGTCCGCTTCGGGGCGGTGTCGGAGGTGCCGGGCGCGCGCGGGGCGGGGGTGGCCGCCGCCCGGGTGGCCCCGGTGGCCCGGCGGGTGGTGCCGGCCGGCTTCGTCTCGGCGGCCGTGCCCTCGGCGACCGAGGTCTCGGCGACCGGCGCGGAGCCGGCGGGCCCGGTGGACGTGGTGGGCCCGGTGGACGCAGCGGTGGATGCGGTGGACGCGGAGCCGGTAAGGGCCGCCGCGGGCGTGGCGGTGGATATGCCCCGCCGCAGGCTGTCCGGCAGAGCCGGGCGGCCGGTCAGCCCGTATACGGCGTTCTCCTTCCGGAACGCGTCGTAGATCTCGGCAATGACCTGCTTCTGCCGTTCGGTGAGCGTCGAGTCGGCGAGGACCGCCGCGGTCACATCGCTGTCCGACGCCCGTTCGTCGAGAATGCCGGCCTGCACGTACAGCACTTCCGCGGAGATCCGGAGCGCCTTGGCGATCTGTTGCAGAATCTCGGCGGACGGCTTGCGCAGGCCGCGTTCGATCTGGCTCAGATAGGGATTGCTGACGCCGGCCTGCCGGGCGAGCTGACGTACCGAGATATGTGCAGCCTTGCGCTGGTCCCGGATGAAGTCTCCGAGATCGCGTACGTTCAGGGGCGGCACGTTCAGTGTCGGCCTCCTTTCGTCTGAGGTATGCGCCGGCGCGCCGGGTGGACCATGCCCGCCGGGCGGACTTCACCGGGCGAACCATGCGTACGGTCACGGGACTCGCCGTGTCGCTGAACCGATGGTTGGCATCGTACGGCCAACTGCTAGCTGTGGCAAGCAGTTGGCAAGCATTCTGGAATGCCCGGGACGCCTCCGCCCGGGCCGGCCCGAGGGTTTCCGTGCCTCCGGCGCGCACAGGTGGGCCCACGCGGGGATTTGATGTTTATTCACGGTATTAACGATGTTGCGGATGCGCTAAGCACAATGAGTACTGTGAGTATTCACACTTGTCTCAGGGGTTGCGAACGATCGCATGTGGCCACACTGAGATCGCAATAAGTAACAAACATTTTACTTTTGGTTGCGCATCGGCGAGCTGTCGATCGGTCAGCCGTCGATCAGCCGCCGGGCGATGGCGGTCAGCCGGCTACCGGCCGGTCTCGCCGGCCCAGTCCTTCCCGCTGGTCAGCGAGTCGCGTGTGCTAGCCACTCGCGTTGTGTTGCTAGCGCCGACTCGGTCTCGGCCACCTCGTCCGCGCGCCCGTGGGCCCGGGCACGCTCCAGCCGCGCCTCCAGTTTGGCGACCGACTCCCGCAGCGTCGTCACGAACGGGGACTCGGCAGCCTCCCGCCGGCGCCACTGGGCATCGGACACGGACCGGACGCGGTCACCGGCGGCGGACAGCCGTCGCTCGAGGTCGCCGACGGCGTCCCGGGGCACCTTCCCGATGATGTCCCACTGTTCCTCGATCTGCCGCAGCCTGCGCAGCGCCTGGTCGGGCCGGGCGAGGTCGAGCGCGGCGGCCTCGGCGAGCAGCTGCTCCTTGGCGGCCTGGTTCACCCGCAGATGCGCGTCCCGCTCGGCGTTGGCGGCGTTGCGCCGGGCGAAGAAGGCGTCCTGCGCGGCACGGAAACGCGCCCACAGCTCGTCCTCGATGTCCCTGGGTGCCCGCCCGGCCGACTTCCACTGGTTCATCAGCGCCCGGTAGTGGGCGCCGGTGGCCGACCATTCGGTGGAGTCGACGAGTGCCTCGGCCTCGGCCACGATTGCTTCCTTGCGCTGTCTGGACTGGGCCCGCTGCTGGTCGAGCGCGGCGAAGTGAGCGGTCCGGCGCTGGTTGAACTCCTCGCGCGCGGCGGTGGCCCGCTTCCACAGGTCGGCGTCGGTACGGCGGTCCACCCCCGTGACCGCCCGGAACTCGACGGCGATCGAACGGAACCGTTCCCCGGCGGTCTTCCAGTCGGAGCTGCGCGCGAGGCGTTCGCTCTCGGCGACGAGCGCTTCCTTCGCCTCCACCGCGGCGGCGGCCCGCTGGGCGCGTTCGGCCTCGCGCCGCGCGCCACGCTCGCCGGCCGCTTCCAGCACCGACCCCAGGCGTGCGGTGAGCGCGTCCAGGTCACCGACCACCGCCGCGGTGTCGAGGGAGGCCAGCAGCCGCCGCGCGCTCGCGACGAGCCCCGTCGGGTCGGCGCTGGGGACGGCCAGCCGCTGCTCCAGCAGCGCGGCCTCGGCGGCCAGATCGTCATAGCGCCGGGCGAAGTGCGCAAGGCCCTCCGCCGGGGAGCCCGCCCGCCAGGAGCCGACTGGGCGCTCACCCGTGGTTGTGCGTACGTACACGGTGCCGTCGTCGCCGACACGCCCCCATTCGGAGCTGTTGCGCTCGCTCATCGTGGTCCCGAAGATCGGCGTCAGGTCAGCTGCCATTCTTACAGGCATCGCGCGGATGGGGCACATCCTGCTGGCCGTTGGCAGGCCGGGGAGACGCCGTCGGCCGTCGGGCGTCGTCCCGGTGGGGGGAGCCGCGTCG
>NZ_CEVIVD010000133.1:0-12297 GCF_982290655.1 Protofrankia sp. CiP1_Cm_nod3 | reverse complement strand
ACCTCGGGGGCCACCTCGGGGGCCACCTCGGGGCGCAGCGAGGCGTCCGGCCGACCCGCCGTGGCGGCGGCGACCGGTAGCATCAATCCGATTACCCGGAGAAAGTGAACCTCCGATCGTGAATCGGCTGTAATCACACGGCAACGTCCGGTAATCCTCCGCGACGCTTCCGGCCATGGGCGGCCCGTTGTCGCGTGCACGGCCCCGGCAGGTGTTTTGATATCCCTGCGCAGGCTTCCCCGCCGGGTTCCGCCAGCGGGTATCCAGCCAGCGGATCAAAGATATTATGATCATGGTTTCTCCGTAACGTCGGAGAGCCCGGGAACCGAGGGGTGCGATGTGGCCGTCACCAACACCTCCGGGGCTGCCGACCGGCGATGTGACACGGACGAGGCCACCGTGGAACCCGGCCCACGGATACGCCTGGTCACCCCTGGCTCTCTCATCGACCAGAACATGCTGACCGACCCCCTGTCGGGCAAACCGTCCACCACGGGCACGGTGACCCTGCTGTTCACCGACATCGAGGGCTCGACCCGGCTGGTGCGCCGGCACGGCGACCGCTACGGCGACATCCTGGCCGCCTGCCAGCGCCTGCAGCGGCAGGCCTTCGCCGCCCACAACGGCCGGGAGATCGACACCCAGGGCGACTCGTTCTTCGTCGCGTTCCGCACCTCCAGGGACGCCGTGGCGGCGGCGGTCGCGGCCCAGCGCGCGCTGGCGGCACACCAGTGGCCGGCCGGCGCCCGGGTCCGCGTCCGGATGGGCGTCCACACCACCGAGCCGACCGCGTGGACCGGCCGGTTCGTCGGGCTCGGGGTGCATCGGGCGGCCCGGCTGTGCGCCGCCGGGCACGGCGAGCAGATCCTGCTGTCGGAGATCACCCACTCGCTCGTCGAGGACGCCCTGCCCGACGGGCTCGGCCTGCGCTACCTCGGCGAGCACTGGCTGAAGGACTTCGACCAGACGCAGCGGATCTGGCAGCTGGTCGTACCCGGCCTGCAGAGCGCCTTCCCGCCGCTGCGGGCCCCCGACGCGTCCGCCCCGGCCGGGACGCGCGACGAGCCGGCCGCCGGCGCCGACCCCGACACCGACACCGAGAGCGGCACCGGCACCGGGCATTCCGCCGGTTCCCACCTCGGCTGGCTGGCGAGCATGGCGGACGCCGTCTTCGTCGGCCGGGCCGCCGAGCTGCGGGCGCTGCGGGAGGGCTGGGAGCGGGCCCGCTCCGGGCACCGGGTACTCGCGCTGATCAGCGGGGAGCCCGGCATCGGGAAGACCACGCTGGCCGCGCGGATCGCGCGGATCGCGCTCGACGACGGCGGGCTGGTGCTCTACGGCCGCTGGGACGAGGACGTCCTCGCCCCCTACCAGGGCTACCGGGAGGCGCTGAGCGAGTACTCCCGCACCTGCCCGCGCTCCGTGCTGCGCGCCGAGTTCAACGAGCACGCCGACGAGATCTCCCGGCTGTTCCCCGAGGTCGCCAAGCGCATCGGCGCCGTCGGCGCCCCGCTGCCGGGCAACCCCGAGGCCGAACGGTTCCGCCTGTTCGAGGCCATCGACGGCTGGCTGGCCACGATGGCCACCCGCCGCCCCGTCCTGACCGTCCTGGACGACCTGCAGTGGGCGGACCGCTCCTCCCTGCTGCTGTTACAGCACATCACGCGGATGCCGCGGGCCACTCCCCTGCTCGTGGTGGCCACCTACCGCAGCACCGACCACGGGGAGCTCAGCGGCTTCCTGCCCCGGCTGGTCCGGGACGTCGACTGCCGGCGGATCAGCGTCAGCGGCCTCGACGACCACGAGACCGTGACGCTGCTCGGGCGGGTCACCGGCGGCGGGCCGGCCGGGCCCGGCCTCGCGCTGGCCCGCGAGCTGCGGGCGGACACCGCGGGCAACCCGTTCTTCCTCACGGAGATGATGCGCCACCTGGTGGACGTGGGGACGCTGTCCCCGGCTCCTCCCCCGGCCACCGGCCGGACCCCGGCGGACCTGCCCGCGGGCCCGGCAGACCTGTCGGCCCCACCGGCATTGCCGGGCGCGCTGCCGGCGCCGCCGGCTCCCACGGACCCGCTCCAGCCGGACCGGCCGCTCCTGACGGACCCGCCGGGGCCACCGGTCCCGTCCCAGATCGAGATCCCCGAGACCGTGCGGGACCTGGTGCGCTGGCGGCTGAGCCGGCTGTCCCGGGAGTGCGCCGCCGCGCTGGACGTCGCCTCCGTGATCGGCCGCGAGTTCGACGTGGACATCCTCAGCGCCGCGACCAGGATCGACGAGATGCGCCTGCTCGACCTGCTCGACGAGGCGGGGCAGGCCGGCCTGGTGCAGGAGGACCACGACCAGCCCGCCCGGTACGTCTTCTCGCACTCGGTCGTCCGCCGGTTCCTGCGGGACAGCCTGGGTGTCACCCGCGCCGCCCGGCTGCACCGCCGGATCGGGGACGCCTTCCAGGACCGCCAGGCCAGCGCCCCCGCCGAACTCGCGCACCACTACTGGGCGTCCGCGGACCCGGCCGTCGCCGACCGGGCCGTCCACTACGCGCGGCTCGCCGGCGACCGGGCCCTGGCGGAGGCCGCCTTCGACGGCGCGGTGCTGCACTACCGCCGCGCGCTGGACGTGCTGGACCGCAACGGTGGCGGGCTGCGCGCCGAACTGCTGCTCGCCCTGGGTGACGCCCATGGCCGGGCCGGGGAGTACCCGGCCCGCGACACCCGTTTCCTCGAGGCCGCCGCCGCGGCCCGTAGCGGCGGCTCCACCGACCTGTTCACCCGCGCCGCCTTCGGCTACGGCGGGGTGCTGCCCCCGGCGGTCAGCCCCGACCCGCGGGGCCGGGCGCTGCTGGAGGAGGCACTGCAACGCCTGGGCGACGCCGACAGCCCGGCGCGGGCCAGGGCCCTGGGCCGGCTCGCCCACTGGATACACCACGAGCGCCCGTACGCCGAACGGGTCGCCCTCTGCCGGGAGGCGATCGCGATGGCCCGGCGGGTACGGGACCTCGCGACCCTGGCCACCGTGCTGCGCCACCGCTGCTGGGCGCTGGACGGCCCCCGTGACGTCGACGAGCAGCTTGCCGACGCCGCCGAGATCCTGCGGCTGGGCGAGGAGCTCGGCAATCACGAACTGCTCCTGGACGGGCTGCGGATCAAGATGTCCGCGCGGTTCCGGCAGGGGGAGTTCGCCCTGGCCGCCGACACCGCCGCCACCCTCACCGATCTCGCCCGCGAGCTGCGCCATCCCGAGTTCCTGCGGATCGCGTCCATGTGGGACGTGGTCGTCGCCACCGTCGAGGGACGCTACGGGGACGCCCAGCGGATGGCTGGCGACCTGCAGGCCCACCTGCGCCAGCTCGGCCACTCGCAGACCGACCTGATCCCCATCGGCCAGGCCCTCCCGATGCTCTGGCTGCGGGGGCGCCTCGCCGACACCCGCTCGCTCATCGACGACATCGCCACCCTCCAGTCACACATCCAGATCTGGCCGGCGATGCGGGCCTGGCTGAGCGCGGAGTCGGGCGCCCACGACCAGGTCCGCCAGCTGCTCGGCCGGCTCTCGCCGGACGCCCCGGCCGACCTGGACGAGAACTACTCGTGGTGGGCCACCATCGTCGCGTTCATCCAGGCCGTGACCGCGGTCGGGGAGCGGGAGTGGGCAGGCCGGCTCTACGACCTCGTCCTGCCCTTCGCCCGGCACAACGCCACCCTGGGCCTGGCGGGCTTCCTCGGCGCGGTCACCCACCATCTCGGGGTGCTCGCCGGGACGCTCGGCCGCTGGGACGCCGCCTGCGCGCACTTCGAGGCGGCCCTGGAACGGCACCAGACGATGGGCTCCGCGCCGTTCGTCGCGCTCACCCAGGCGGAGTACGCGCTCGTGCTGTCCGCGCGGGGCTGCGACGGCGACCGGGAACGCGCCGAGGACCTGCGCGCGGCCGCGCTGCGGACCGCCGCCGGCCTCGGCCTGCAGGCGGTACGCACCCGCGCCGCCCGGCGGACACCGCCAGGGGCCTGACCCGGCCGTCACGACGCCCCGGCCAGCGGCGGCCAGGTCACCGCGATGGCCCGCTCGCCGCTTCCCGCTCGGCCTCGACGGGTTTCCGCTCGGCCTCGACGGGGCTCTCCGGGACCTCGGCGGGTGCCTGGAGATGCTGGAGGATGAGCGGGTAGACGTCCCGGTCGGCGTTCTGGCCGATGATCGCGTCCAGATGCGCGTAACCGGGCAGGAGACTGCGGCTGTAGAGCTCCGGGCCGTTGGCGTCGCGCAGCCAGCGCAGGGTCCGCGCGCTCCCCTCCGGCAGGAAGATGTAGTTCTCCGTCCCCTGCAGGAAGTGGATGGGCAGCCGCAGGAACCGCGGATCGCGGGTGTAGACGTCGCCGCCCGCGGCGTCGACGGCCAGGCCCGCCCGCATCATCGTCGCCAGGTGCTGGAGCGAGGCGATGTTGCCGACGCCGAACATGCCGTGGAGCGCCTCGTGGGTGGCCTGGTTGAGCTGGGCGTGCCGGTGGGTGCAGCCGAAGATGGCGTTGATCCAGCGGCACAGCGCCTGGCCGCAGCGTTCCGGCGAAGGTACCGGCACCGCGCGCAGCGCCAGGTCGACGGCGGCGTTCGGCAGGGTGAACCGGCGGGCCGGCCGGACCAGCCTGAGGCCGGCGGCGGTGAGCAGCTCACTGACGTGCAGGGTGGTCTTGAGCCTGTTCAGCCGTGACGTGACCGGATGCAGCGGGAACTGGGCACAGACCGCCGAGCGGACGTCGGGCAGCTTGCCCGCCGCCAGCGCCATCAGCAGCGACCCGGACCCCACACAGTGCCCGTACGCCTGGACGTCGGCGGCCCCGGTCACCCGCCGGACCTCCGCGACCGCGGCCGGCCAGTCCTCGGTGGCGATGGCGTCGATGGTGAACTGGGTGGCCGAGGACGGCAGGTCGATGGACGCACGGTAGTCGAACAGCCAGACGTCGTAGCCGTGCTCCACCAGGAACTCGGCCAGGTTCGTACGGATCGTGTCGGTGACGAAGGCCCCGGTGGACATGCCGAACCCGGCGGCGAGCAGCACCGGCCCCTTCGCCCCGCCCCGGTAGCGGATCAGGCGCAGCCAGCCGTCGGCGCCCACCTCGGCGCCCTCGTGCCAGCGGCCGCCCTCGCCGCACCAGCGGATCTCGGGCTCCGGCAGGCGCAGCGCCCGCCGCCCGGGGGCGGCCGGCCGGCGGCCGGTGCCGGCGGGGAAGCGCCGGGCCTCGTCCAGCGGGCCGCCGTAGATCCGCCGCAGGTGCCTGGTGAGCAGCTTCAGGGCGGCCAGCTCGTACTCCCGGCGGCGGCCGGCGTCGGCGACACCGCGCACCTCGATCGCCCATGGCGCCCATGGCGCCCAGGGCCCCCGGCCCAGGCGAAGCGCCCGCAGCGGGCCAGGCCACGCGGCCCGGGCACGGCCCGCCCCGAGCGTCCGCCCGTCGTCCGTACGCAGCGTCAGGTTGAGGATGGCCGTGTCGGACCACGCGTCGAGCCCCGGATGATCGTGCAGCTCCTTGAAACCGTCGAGGACGTATCGTCCGCCGTCGTCGGCGACGAGTACCAGCCGGTACCGCGCGTGCCAGGTCTCGACCTGGTCGGGGTCGGGCTCGTTCAGGACGCACTCGCCGCCCTCGATCGTCAGCGGCGCGCTCGACAGGACCGGCACCCACGCACGCCCCGACGGGCGGGCCGGTGTGCTGGGGTCACGCAGCAGCGCGTCGGCGTCGTCGAAGTCGACCGTGAGGTCGATACGGATCGACGTCCGCGCGCGGCGGCCCTGGGCGAACCCGGCCCGGAAGTCGTCGGTCACCCTGGTCGAGAAACAGCCTCCCAACCGCTCGCGGAAACGCAGCGCTGCCAGGTCACGGGACGGAAATGAGGTCACATCCCGCGAAGTGGCATCCCGCTCGGAAGATGGGATCTCCGGCCTGGAGACAATGCTCATCGCTCCCCCGTTGCTGTATGCCCGGTGTCGATGCCGCCGACAGGTGACGAGCCGCTCGGTCGTCATACCGCCGGCGGGCCACCCTGCTTCGCAGAGCACATTCCCACGACCAATTGAGCCACGTCACTATCGGTTGCCTGACAGCCCCCGCCCCACCTCTTCCGAGGTTTCCGCGGATCGGCGGCCGCGCTCCGGGCGTCCCATCAGAGGTCGATCATCTGGGCCAGGACGGTGCGCACCTCGGCCCGGAGCACCCGCTCCCTGGTCGCGGGACTCACCCGCATCATGGTCGCCACATCATCAAGTTTATGCCACCGTAAACCCCACGGTAGCCCACAGGAGAGCCCTGCCCGGTTGTGACTGGATTATTTTGTGAAAGGTGCGACGGGGACATCGGCGGTGATGCCGCCTGATGGTGGTATGGAACGCGCACGGGAGCGAAGCAGGAGATGATCCTCAGACTGAGTGTGCACGGCCCCGACGCGGATACCCGGCGCGACGTCGAGATATCGGCCGCTCCCGAGACCGAGGTCGGTTCCGTGCTCGACACGCTGCCGCTGCTGGTCGACGGCCGCCGCTGCTTCGTCGGCGACCAGCCGCTCGACCGCGCCGGGAGCGTTGCCGAAAGCCCCCTGGTGCATGGCGCGACGATCGGTATCGGCGCTGCGGGCCCCTGGCCGCGCGCCGTCCAACCTGGTGTCGCCGGTGCGCTGCGGGTGTGGGACGGTCACGACGCGGGCCTGGTCGTGTGGCTCGCGCCAGGCCGCCACCTGCTGGGACGGGATCCGCAGACCCAGGCCGCGCTCGGCTGCGACGAGGTCTCCCGCCGGCACGCGGCACTCACGGTGTCCTCGGACGCCACGGCCACCGTCGAGGACCTCGGCTCGAGCAACGGCACCCTGATCGACGGTGCGCTCGTGACCGGCCCGGTTCCCCTCCCGGCCGGCGCCGTCCTCGAGACCGGTACCGACCGTATGGAGTGGGTGCCACTGCCGCGGACCCCGCTGCAGACCACGCGCGGCCAGGACGGCCGTCTCGACTTCGACCGGGCCTTCGCGCCGACACCCACCGTCAGCCGCACCGAGCTAACGCTGCCATCGGCCCCGTCCCGGCACACCGCATCCCGGGGCGCCCTGTGGATCCCCGCCCTGTTGCCCCTCGTCGCCGGCGCGGTCCTCTTCGTGGTCCTGCATAACCCTCTCGTCCTGCTGATGTGTCTGCTCGGTCCCGTCAGCGTTCTCGGCACCCAGCTGGTGGCCCGCGGGCAACGAGCAGCCGACGACCGACGCTTCGAGGCCGAGAAGGCGGCCACGCTGGACAGGATCACCGCTCTCGTGGCGGCCGAGGAGAAGATCCGCCGCGCGCAGGCGCCCGACCGGCTGGACCTCACGCTCGCCGCGACCGGAGCCGACCGCCGGCTGTGGCCACGCAACGCGGACTCCCCCGACGGCCTGCGGCTGCGGGTGGGCATCGTCAGCGAGGCCGCGTCGATCGACCTGCGCGGCCAACGGTGGGCCGGTTTCGAGGAGCCCACCCTGCACGGCGTGCCGCTGACCGTCGATCTGCGGACCGTGGGTGTCCTCGGTGTCACCGGAGCGGACGGGCCGGCCGACGGCCTGGCCCGCTGGCTGCTTGTCCAGCTCAGCGTGCTCCGCAGCCCCGACGACCTCCGGATCGTCCTGATCACGTCCGGCAGCCGTAACCACCTGGCGTGGGCCACCTGGCTGCCGCACGTCGCCGCCGACAGCGCGGGCCCCGTGCCCTGCTGGGTCGGCAACACCGAACAGACCCGGAGCAGCCGCATCGCCGAACTCCGGGATCTGATCACCATCCGGTCCGCCGAACGCCGGGGCGCCGGCAACGTCCGTTTCGCCGAGGACGTCGTCGTCCTGCTCGACGGCGCGCTCGCGCTGCGCAACCTGCCGGGCATGAAGGCGATCCTGCGGGACGGCCCGGAAGTCGGCGTGTACGTGATCGCCGTCGACCGGCACGGGATGAACGAGTGCCGCGCCGAGTGCCAGGTCGACGACGCCGGCGCCGTCCAGCTCACCCACAATCGCGGCGAGCGGGTCAGCGTCGGCCGCGCCGAGGGCACCAGCCCGGACGACGCCGAACGGCTCGCCCGCGCCGTCGCGCCGCTTCGTGACCGGCTGTCACTGGGCAGCGCCGAATCGGCCATCCCCTATCCGGTGCGTTTCCTCGACCTCGTCGGCGTGGGTGTGGCGTCCGCGGACGACGTGCTCGCCCTGTGGGCGGACCAGCCGGGGCCGACCACACAGGTGCCGCTCGGCGCGGACGCGGACGGGACGGTCACCGTCGACCTCGCCGGGCAGGGGCCGCACACGATGCTCGGCGGTGCCACCGGCGCGGGCAAGAGCATCCTGCTGCAGACGCTCGTCACCTCCCTGCTGCTGGCCAACGCCCCCGACGAGCTGAACCTCGTTCTCGTCGACTTCAAGGGCGGCAGCGCGTTCCTGCCGTTCGAACGCTGCCCGCACGTCGTCGGGCTCATCCGCTCCACCGGCGAGACCGCGGCGGACGTCTTCGACGAGGCCGCCGCCGAGCGGGTGCTCGCCTCGGTGCGTGCGGAGGTGCGCCGCCGGGAGTCCCTGCTCGCCCGGTACGGCGGGGAGATCGACGAATACTGGGCCGCCCGGCGTTGCGCACCCGGGCTGCCCGCCCTGCCCCGGCTTGTGATGATCTTCGACGAGTTCGCGCGCGTCCTGGAGACGTCCCCGGACTTCCTGCGAGCGCTGGTCAACGTCGCGGCCAAGGGCAGGTCGCTCGGTATGCACCTGGTGCTGGCCACCCAGTCGCTGCAGGGCAAGCTGTCGGCCGAGCTGAAGAACAACATCGACCTGCGGATCACGCTCCGGCAGAACGAGCCGGCCGACAGCGTCGAGGTCCTGGGCGTATCGGACGCCGCGGCCATCCCGGGCCGGCTGCGGGGCCGCGGCATGATCCTGTGCACGAAGGACGAGACCCGCACCCCGCGCCTGTTCCAGTCCGGCTACCTGGGCGACCCGCCGCCCGCCGGTGGCGCCCCGCCCGCCCGGATCCGGATCGTGGGCTGGGCCACGCTCGGCACCGCCCGGCCCGAGGAGCGGGCCGACCACGGCGGCGCGGCCACCGACCAGACGCTGACCCTCCGCGCGGTCGAGGCCGCCGCGCGTCAGCTGGGCCGCCCGGCGCCGTTCCGGCCGCTGCTGCCGCCGCTGCCCGCGGACCTGACCCTGGACGATCTTGCGGCGGCCTGGGGCGACGGCGAACCGGCCGCGACGGCCGTCCCGTACGGTCTGGTCGACTCCCCTGACGCCCAGGCCCAGCCGCCGGCCGTGCTCGATCTGGCCGGCAGCGACCGGCTGCTGGCCGCTGGCGGGCCGCAGCAGGGCCGTACGACGCTGGCCCGCACGCTGATCACCAGCCTGGCGTCCCGCCTACGGCCGGACGAGGCGCAGGTGTACGTCATCGAACACCAGCCGGCGGGGCTGGCCGCCTACGCGGAGCTGCCGCACTGCGGCGCGGTGATCGCCGGCGGTGAGCCCGACCGGATCCGCCGGTTCGTCACCTGGCTGCGCGACGAGGTCGCCCGACGTCAGATCGGACGGTCGGGCGGCGGTGTGACGGCCGCCGGGCGGCGGGATCCGTGGATCGTCGTCATCGTCGACGGCTGGGAGCAGTTCGAGAACCGCGGCGACCCCACCTTCCTGGAGACGTCGCTGCTGACCGTGCTGCGCGAGACGATCGTCGCCGGGCCGCCGCTGGGTGTGCATGTCGTGCCGCTCGGCGGCCAGGAGCTGCTCACCAGCAAGGTGGCGACGCTGTTCACCCACCGGCTGCTCCTGCCGTTCGGCAAGGAGGAGCTGCGCCGGGCGCATCTGCCGTCGGGGGCGGCCAGCCCGCCGGCCGTACCCGGCCGGGCCGCGGACGCCGCGAGCGGGGCCCAGATCCAGATCTGCCGCCCGTCCGTCGATGCCGGCACCCTCATCGGCCAGGTGACCACCCGGCTGTCCGCGGCGGGCCTGGCCACGGCCGCCGTGACCGGGCCGGTCACGGTGCGGCCGGCCATGCCGGGGCCAGCCGTGGCGGGACCGCCCGCAGCGGGGCCACCCGTCGTCGGCCCGCCCGTGACAGCCGGCCAGCACACGGCGGCCGGGCTGCCGCGCCCGTTCCCCCCGCTGCCGGCCCACGTCGCCGTCGACGAGCTCCGGCTGCCCGACCCGGCTCCGTCGGGCACCTGGCTGCCGCTCGGTGTGGGCGGCCCGGACGTGGACGTCGTGGGCATGGACTTCTTCGACGCCGGGCCGCACCTGCTGCTCGTCTCCGGCCCGGCCGGCTCCGGACGCACGACCGCGGCGGCGGTCGTCACCCGCGGGCTGCGGCGGGCCGGTGTCGGCGTCCTGGTCATCGCCCCGCCCCGCTCACCGCTGCCCAGCCTCATCGGGGACGACGGCGGTGTCCGGGTCGTCACCGGGACCGTCCTCAAGGACACCGACCTGCGGGCCGCCGCCGAGGCGTTCGGTGACGGGCGATACGCGGTGGTCGTCGACGACTGTGATCAGATCACGCTGGTGCCGACGCAGGTCAGCTTCGCCGACGGCCCCACCCTGCTGCAGGACATCGCCAGCCCCGGCGCGCTCGGCCGGCACGCGCTCGTGCTCTGCGGTGACGCCGCGCCGATCCTCACCGGCCAGCGCCGCTCCCTCGCCCGTGTCGTCAGCGAGGTCATGACCAGCGGTGCCCGGCTGCTGCTCACCCCCACCTCACCCGTGGTGGCACGCGAACACGGCTTCAAACTGGAACCCGACCAGTTCTTCGCCGCCCCACCCGGCCGCGGCCACCTCGCCACCGCCCGCACCACCACCCTGATCCACCTCGCCCGGTAGCCGTCCGTCACTGAGAATGAATGGCCCCGGTTCGACGGAGACCACGGCTGCTCCAGTCCTCGGGGACGCGGCTGCCTACGCGGGGTGCCCGTTCCGCGGGAGAGATCTCCACGCTGCCAGAAGATCTTCTGGGCCGATGGAACGGGCGGGAACACCGGCGGCAGCACCCGTCCGGCTGATGGCGAGAAGTTCGGTCGACGTGTCAAAGCCCGGCACCGCGGTGACATCACGCACCAGCGCGGCATAGTCGTGCTGGTCGAACGGCTGCGTCGACTGCCATTTGATACTGCCGGCAAAAATTATCCGGTTCGCAGCCCCCGCCCGGTCAGCGCCGACCACGTCGATCTCGGGGTTGTTCTGCCGGTTCCACCAGCCACCGACGGCCTCCACCTCGGGCCAGCCGAGTTCCGGCGCCATACGCAGCAGGGCCTCCCGAACCAGCGGTTCCACCGCCCGGCCACGCCAGGCATACCAAGATCGTTTAACCCGCCGCAGCAGCAGATCCCCTCGCCCCCGTTCCACGAGCGGCAGGCCGGCTGCGAGATAGGCGAGATAGAAGCGCAGATATGGGTCGGCCACCCGATAACGGCGCTCCTTCTCGGCCGGCCTGGTCGAAAGCGGGGTGTCGACAGCAACCACACGTTTGGCTTCGAGCAGGCGCAGTGCGCTCGTCAGCGAACTCGCCGCCATCGGCTCGGCTCCGGCGGACGCCGCCGCGCGAACGCCGCTCCACGTACGTTCGCCGTTACCGATAGCGGCCAGCACCGTGCGGGCCTGGATATACCCTGGGAACTCGGCGGCGAGTGACCGTTCTCCCGAGACCAGCAGCGCGGACGTCGGGTCGGCGAGCGAGACAGCGAGGAAGCTCTCGACCGACTGGCCGGACCCCCATTCCTGGCATATCAGCGGCAGGCCGCCGGTAACCAGGTACGCGTCGATGGCTCCGGCAGCCGGCAGGCCGACCATGGCGCCGACTTCGGCCGGATTCAGCGGTGGCAGCACCATCACCGTGCCCCGCTGGTGGAAGGGCCGCCGGTAGTCGTCGAGACGCTCCATCATCGCCAGGTCCGAACCGATCAGGATCAGGAGGACCGGCTTGCGCGAGAGCTGCGTGTCCCAGGCCGTCTGCAGCGCCCCTTCCAGCGCCGGGTCGGTTTCGATCAGCCACGGCATCTCGTCGATGACCACGATGCCCGGTGTGTCGGCGGGCAACGCCGCGGCCAGCTGACGGAACGACGCCGCCCAGGTCGGCAGAACCGTGCCGGACTCGAAGAGATCCCGACCGGGAAGGTCGGACTCGGCCACTGCCGCGGCGAACGCCGCCCGCTCGGCGGCGGGATCGGCGCCCTGACTCGCCTGGAAGAACACGAACGGGACGTGTGCCCGCTCACAGAACACCTCCACCAGCCGCGACTTGCCGACCCGGCGCCGGCCCCGCAGCAGCACCGCCACCCCCGGCAGGTC
>NZ_CEVIVD010000132.1:0-12725 GCF_982290655.1 Protofrankia sp. CiP1_Cm_nod3 | reverse complement strand
AAGGAACGTCGCACAGCCGTGGCGGAAGTCGTGAAGCCGCAGCCACGGCAGGCCGGCACCGTCACGGAGCTGTTGGACGCGTCGGGTCACGTTCCGCGGCTCCATCGGTGTTCCGACCGTGGAGGCGAAGACGAGCCCGTTGTCCTGCCACGACTCGCCGGCCTTGTTCCGTTCGTCTGCCTGGCGCTTGCGTTGGCGTTCCAGGGCGTCAACGGCGAGCGCCGGTATCGGCACCGTTCGCCGTGAACCGTGCGTCTTCGGCTCGACGAGCCGCAGTTGCCCGCTGACCCGTTGGACGGAGCGGCGTACCCACAGTGTCCGGGCGCCGAGGTCGACGTCATCCCAGCGGAGGCCAAGCAGTTCACCGCGGCGCAGGCCCATCGTGAGCGCCAGGACGAACAGCGCTTCGAGCCGATCATCTACAGCCAGGGTCAGGAAACGACGTGCATCACCGGTGGTCAGCGTGTGCTGTTCCCCACCGGCCAGGCTCGGCGGGCGAACAGCTTTCGCGACGTTGCGGCTCACCAGCTCCATCCGTTCCGCGTCGGCGAGCGCGGCCCGCAGCACTGCGTGAATCTTCACGAGGCTCGCCGGCTTCATCTGTTCCCGGCGTGCCGCGTGCAGACGCCGGACGTGGGCCGGTCCGAGTTTGTCCAGACGGATCTTTCCGAGCATCGGGACGATGTGGCCGTCGATCGCGTACCGGTACCGAGCGAGGGTGGACGGTCGTGTTCCATCGTGAGATTTGATCTCGTCCATCCAGTAGTCCATCCATTCGGCGACGGTGCGGGACTTCGCCGTGAGGTCCTGGCCCTGATCGGCCGCCTTGCGCAGTTCGCGCACCTTGACAAGGGCTTCCTTCTCGGTCCTCCCGTAGATGACGCGGCGACGCCGCTTCCCGTCGATCCACCCCAGGTCGACCACACCGACCCACCGGCCGTCACTTTCACGCTGGTAGAGGGAACCTTCGCCATGGCTACGCCGACGACCCCGGCGATCATGGGCGTTCCGCGTCTGACGCTTCGAGCCCTCGCTGTCAGGGCCGGTCGGTTCGTCGGCCGCTCTGGTCGGATCATGTCGCTTGCCGGACATAATGAAGATCGCTCCTTGCCGAAATAGGGGAAGAAGAGCCGACAGAAGCCGGCCGGGTGCCGCCGAATGGCGTGGCGCGTTGAGATCCCGCTCCTCTGGGGACGGAGGAGGGTCCGCCGGGAGTCCGGCCGCGTCCAGTGCGCTACGCGTCACTTCGTGATCGGCTTCGCCGACCCTGGACCCGTCCGCACTCCCGGCGGGTGAACCGTCCAGCAGAGGAACGGGAAAGAAATGTGGGGAAGGACCGCGAGAACCGATCAGCGCGGCTGATGCTGCGCGGGAACCGTCCGATACGGGAGGACGTCAGGCACCCAACCACCGGCCGGACCAGGCCTGCGCGGTGGGGGAGCTGCCGGAAGTGCGCTGCCGGGGATCGCGCGGAACACCAACACCACGTCGACGTCCCCGAGAGCTTCAACGAACACCGCGTCGGTGGGAATCGCGACGGCGGTCCGGGCGATGTCGAACGGGTCGGCACCCGGCTTGACGGTTATCTCGTAGAAGCCGTGGCCGGGGGTGTCGAGGCGGACGAAGGGCTGTCCGTCGGAGGGGTCGCGCGGGGGGTCGAGGCCAGGCGGAATGATGGGCACGGGTCGGTACTCCCTTGGTCTCTAAGGGGTGCTGATCAAGGTCCCGGTGTGGTGTTCCAGCACCCGCCGGGACCGCTTATTGGATCTTTTGTGTTCGGAAACCTGCGACGCTCGGGAGGCCCGCGGGCGCCGCGCGGGGTGCACTGCCGAAACCCGGCTGTCCGGTTCGGCCCGGACCGGGCCGGGATCATGCCGCCTCCGTGTCCGGGACGCCGCGTAGCCGATCGACGTAGGCGACGAGCGCCGCTCGCGGGATACGGCGTGACCGGCCGATGCGGACGGATTCGATTTGTTCGGCGTTGAGTAGCTCGTACAGGGTGGTGCGGCTAACGCCGAGCAGGTCGGCCGCTTCAGTCGGGGTGAGAAGGAGTTTGTGCACAGCTACTCCTATGATCGTCAGAGTCAGGGTTCAGGCTGCGCGGAACATGCCGGGATCGGTCGCCGAAACCGGGTCGGGATGCCCGCGTGCGGCACGAGCAACATCGAGTTGGGCGCGCCAGCGGTGCCGGTCGGCGACCGCGCGCAGGAGCAGATGTTCCCGACGTGGGGTGGCCGGATCGCCGGGGCGCAGCAACTGCCAGACCACCCGGTCGGACGTGCCACCCTGGTCACCGGTGTCGGTGTGGCCGAGGACCGCGAGTTGTTCCCGGATCCACGTCTTTCGATCTTCCTTGTGATCGGTGAGGGTCTTGCCGGACCATTTCCGGGAGACCAGCACCCGGCGTCCGCCGAAGCCGAGGGTTTCGCGCCGGTGGGCCTTGCCCCTGCAGCGGCCGGGCACGAGCCCGGCCCGCGGATTCTTCGGCTGGACGCCGTAGAGCAGCCAGTTCGCACAGCCCGGCGCGCACGGCTCGTACCGCAGCGCGTCGGCGAGCCGGTCCACATGCGCCCGCTGCGCGTCGGTGTCCACCGCGTGGCAGGCGTCCAGACTCTTGGTCAGATACTTCGTGAGGTAGCCGATCAACCGGCCGGTGTTGCTGTCGTTCGCGGTCACCCCGTCCGCGCGGACCTGCACACCGAACCGGACGACATGGGCGGGTTCGGCATCGTCGCCGAGCGCGTCCAGGGCCTCATCCCAGGTTGACAGGGGTGCGCCCGTGTCCGGGTCGCGGTAGCTGCCGGCCTGCTCGTCCCAGACCGGCAGCCGGTCCGGGGCGTAGACCGGCCGGTCGCAGCGTGGCCACCACACCTGGTGATACGTCGCCGCCGCGACCTGGCGGAGCAGGACACGGGGGATCGTGCCGCGCATGGCCGCGTGCAGATGCGGCGCCAACCGCCGTTGCGGTTCCAGGCAGGCGAAGTACTGGACGTCGTAGCCCACGGCACGGCGGAGGTTCTGCCAGAACCGGTCGACCAGCTTGGGAAAGTGGATGGCGTCGCGGGCCGCCCGCCGGTAGCCGTAGCCAGCCGGGTCTACCGGCGTGCCGTCACCGTTCACCCGGCCGTAGGAGTCGCAGGTCAACGTCAGGAACATCGACGGCCGCCACACCGTCCCGTCGGGTGCGGTGAACGTCCGCCCCACCGTGCGCCGATCCACCGGCAGCCGGGGCAGGTCGGGGGCGTCCTGCCGCCGTTTCGTCGACCGGGTCCGCCGTGGCCGGTCCCGGGTGTCCGGCGCGGTCTTCCCGCGCACACCGAGATCGGTCAACGCTTCGTCCACCTGCGAGATCAGATCGTCGACTTCGGTGATCTGATCGACGTCGTGGCCGGTCACGGCTTCGGTACGGACGGCTTCGAGATCCGCCCGGAGCTGGACGAGCGTCTTTGCGTCGTCGCCGGGCGGGTCCGGGTCGGGGAGCGGTTCGTCATCGAGGTGCCAGCCCGCCTTGCACTGCGCCATCCGCAGTTTCCGTGCCCGCTCCGCGCACGGCGGGCACTTGGATGCCAGGGTGGCCCCGCACGGCACCGGAACGGTTTCGGCCTCCCCGGTGACCAGGTTCACGCGGCGCATCGCCAGCGGGCGGATGCACACCCCGTTCTCGGCCGCGACCGCCTCGAGGACCTGCCGGGCCAGCGGCATCCGCATCCGCGCCGCCCGGCTTCCCGCCGCTGGCGGTGTACTCGAGCCGGTCATGCTGCCCGTTCCTCCGTATCGTCGTTGTGATCCTGGCCATCGTCGTGGTCGGGGTGGTCGGGTGGCGGTTCCCGGCAGCCGCACACCCGCCCCCGCCCGGTGGACGCCTGACAGCCGTCGTCGGCCCGGTGCGCCACCCACAGATGCCGGCACCAGCCGCAGACCGGCAGCACGACCACCGGGGCGTATCCGTCCGGTCCGGTCACGCCGCCCAGCCGTTGACGTCCGGGGTCCAGCCGTCCGGTCCGGGGTCGTCCAGGCCGAGGACCTCACCGGCCATGGGCGGTTGGTAGCGGTGCGCCATCCGGGCGATCTCGGCATCGTCGATCCAGGAGGCCCGCACCCGGACGGGTTCGGCCTGCCCGTCGAGGAGGACATAGCCGACCCCGGGCAGCCCATCGGGAATCTCATCGCCCCGGGCACCGCGGTCCCGGGCGCCGTCGCCGAGGACAAGGTCGGCCTGGTCGGCTTCGGTCATCCGCAGCGCCACCCGCACCGGGAACAGGTCCCGAAACGGCAGCACTTCTTTCCGCGGGTCCTGCACCGCCCCAACCACCACCACCCCGGGTGCCCGGCCCTGCGACAGCAGCAGCGACAGCGCCGCCGACAGCCGCCGCTTCAGCTCCCGGTCGGTCACATACGCCGTCAGTGAGGCCAGTTCGTCGACGATGAAAACGATCAGCGGTTCGCCGACGGTCGGGGTGTGCAACCTGCTGACCCCGCGCAGCCGGGCCGCCCGCTCCCGCATGACCGTGACCGCGTCGTCGAGCAGGTCGGCGATGCTGTCCGTGTCGGTGGCGAACCGGGTGAACATCGCCCGGCCGAACGCCAGTTCCATCCCGCCCTTCGGGTCGGCGACCCACAGTTCGACCAGACCCGCGCGCACCGCCGGGCCGAGCCCGCGGATGGTCGACCAGAGGACCGAGCCCTTGCCCGACCCGGTCGCCCCGGCCACCAGGACATGGGCGCCACGGACCGGTAGCCGCCAGGGCTGGCCATCCTCGCGGCGACCGACCGGGATCCCGGACAGGTCCACCGGACTGGCGTCGCCGTCCCAGCCGTCCCCGTCCGCGTCCGCGTCCGGACCCTCCAGGTCCGCCGGTGGGACGGGAACGGCGAGGGGGTCACGGCGGGTGAAGTCCACCCAGATGAACCCCACCCGGTCGGCGCGGATGCGGCAGGACCGGGCGCGGAATGCTTGCCGGAGCGCTTCGGCCTGTTCCGCCCACTGCTCGGGGGTCTGCCCGTAGAGCAGTTCAACCCGCAGCCGGTCGGCCCACCGATCCGAGCGGATCGTGCGGATCCGCGGGAAGGTCTCGGCGAAGGCGACCCGGTCACCGTTGGACACCGGGATCCGGATCGCCAGACCGGTATGCACCATCACCGGCCGCCACCGCCACCGGTAGACGGCGAGTAGCCGCAGCCGGCCGCGGATCCACCGGGCCAGCCAGAGAAACGACCGGCGATGCACCAGCCGCCACACCGCCGCCAGCACCGCGACGGCGAGGAGCGCCAGGCCCAGCCCGGCCATCCCGAACCGGTCCCGCACCACCAGCACCGTGAGCAGCAGACTCACCGGGATCGGATGCCGCAACAGGAACACCAGCATGTGCGCGCACATCCGGCCGGCAAGCCCGATGAGCAGCATCCACAGCGGCACGTCGATCTTCGAATGCCGGGTCGGTACCTCGGGAAACGGCCGGGAGCCGTTGATTCTGGCCATGACAGATCACACCCACCCTGCATCGAAAGAAAAGGAAAGGAAGGGAATCAGCGGACCGGAACCACCGGAGCGGAAAAAGGCTCAGACGGCCGTCCCGGCACCCGCGACAAACAGAACCTACTCAGGCCGATATTGCAGAACCGTTGTCGTTGTCCGTGCTTTCCAGGAGTAGACGTTCGCATTCGATCAGATAGTCGTTGGCGGCCTGCACCAGCGCGTGCGCGAAATCGAGGTGATTGGCGGTCACGGTGCCGCTCGCCGCCAAGATGGACAGGCAGGCGCGGGGGGTGTCCAGCACGAGGATCGGCCGCTCGTCCGGGTAGGTGAAGCACCGGGCCGACCAGTCCGACCCGACATGCACGCCTACATGCCAGCTCGACCCGACCGGCACCCGCTCGCCGTTGATGCCCGTGGTGGGTGTCGGCCCGGTCATGCCGCCGCCCGACCCGAGGTTGCTCGCACCGGCCGCATCCCGGTCGCCCGCAACGCGAACCCCTGCCGCGGTTTCGACCCGTTCGTGTTCACGTACGGCGTGAGCGTCAGCCCGTCGAACTCCACCGGCCGAAACGGCGTCCCGGCCAGCGGCTCCGGGGGCACCGGCTGCACCGCAGCGGCGATCTTCACCTTCACCTCCGCCGACCCCGCCCGCGCGTTGGGGTCGGCGTCCATCACCCGCACCGCCCACACCAACTCACCGGTGAGCTTGTCCCGTTCCTGCGCGTCGGCCACCCCCGCCTTGGCCTTGTCGAAGTCGTTGACCGGTTCCACCCCGAGCACGTACGCGCCGTGCGGGAACACGTCCGCGAATGCCACGGGAATCCGTTGCGGGATCGCCATCGTCGTTTTTCACCTTGTCCCACATCATCAGCGTGCCGGCTGGTGCCGGCCGTCGGTCGTTGCAGGACATACAGTGCACCGCGCGCGAACCGCTCATCAACCATTATGTGCCCGTAGCATGTGAGGTTCACATAAGCGTGAAGCAAAGACCCCGCGTCCGACAGCGGGTCCCGCTGGGATATATGTGTACCTCACATGCCCCGATGTTTGCTTTACAGCTAAAATCGGCCGTATGGAGGACCAAGGACGGAGATCACCCGTCTACACGGCGCGTGGCGCGATCGGGGGCGAGGACTGGGCCGCGGTCGCCGACGCGGTCAACCAGCGGATGGCAGCCCGCCGCATCGGACAGCAGGAACTCGCCGACGTCTCCGGCGTGTCCGTGTCCACCGTGCGGCAGATTCAGCATGGCGGCAAGGGTCGTCGGGTACAGAACAAGACGCTGATGGCACTCGCCCGCGCGCTCGACTGGCCCGACGATCATCTGATCCGGGTGTTGGTCGGCGATCAGGTGTCGGATGCCCCCGCCGAGGTCACCGTTCGGGAGATTCTCGCCGGGATAGGCCGCATCGAACAGCAGCTTGCGGACATGAGCCACCGCCTGGCCGCCGTCGAGGAGCTCGTCACGGCGCAGGGGACCAACAGGTAAAGGGCCAGAACCCCGCAACGGCGTTGCCGCCCTCCGGAATTCTGACCCCTGAACCTTGCCGTGATGCCAGCCCCGGACCGCTCAATCCGGCACGGCTGGCATTCCGTTCGGCTCCCATGACAACATCCGGTCGCCCACCGGTCGGAACACCAGCGTCACTTCAACATCGCCGAACGCTTCGGCGAACCCGAGCCCGTCCGGGAGCGCCGCCCATGCCCGCATCACGTCCGCCGGACGATCCGCCGGATAGATCGTGACCGTGCAATCGCCGCTACCCGCATCAGGCCCGGTAACAGGCGACGAACGGCCAGAAGCAGCCCCCGGCGGATCGCCCTCCCGATCACCGGTCATCGACCCTCGGCCCGCCGCATGGACCGTGCCAGCGCCGCACCCAGCAGCATCCGACCCGCCGTCGGTGCCGTGGCGGTGTCCACGAAGAAGAACAGCGGTGTCACCTGAAAGTCGTGCCAGCCGCTCTCCACCGCGAACAGCTCCGCCGACGCGGGCGAATCAAACGTGATCGTGGTGTCGCGGACCCGCCGTTCGTCTCCCGGTTCGAACCGCACCACCCCGTACAGGACAGGCATCCGTTCATCCGTAGTCCCGCCGTCCGCCGTGTTGTCCTTGGTTACCGTCACCGGTCGCATCCCGTCCCGCTCTCGTTATCCGCTGGTTGGATGCCGGCCCGGTCCCACGGAGACCACCGCTCGACATGAGATGGGGCCGGCTCGCCCCAGCCTCACGGCGCAACGCGAGCCCACGGAAGATGACCTTCCCATGTGACTATCGCCTGATCTCGACAGACAACCCGTCAACGACAGCCACACGCCCCCAACAGGTGAGCTTTCCCTACCAGTCAGGCGTAATCCAGGTACCGTCAGGATCAGTCCTGCCACGAGACGTGTCCCCCTCTCCCGGCCGGAAGGTTGATCGGCTATGTCGGCTGTTTCGCTCGGCCCGTATGTGGTGTCCGAACGGCTCCTTGCCCGCGACGACATGCGCGCCGCTCTCGCCGCCCGCGACTTCGGCACCGCCTTTCGGCTGATGAGGAAGTACGACGCCGCCAGCCAGGACCGCATCGCTTCCGCGGTCGAGGGTCTCGACCAGAGCCGCGTCAGCAAGATCGTGCACGGTCGGGACCGGGTGGCATCCCTGGAACTGATCGAACGCATCGCCGACGGCCTGCGCATCCCCGGCGGCATGCTCGGCTTGGCTCGCCGCGCATGGGAACCCTCCGCACACACACCGCATACCCAAGCAGACGTAAAAGCGCCGGTGGTCGACAGCCGGTCGGTAACCGCTCAGCAGCCGGTCACCGACCCCGAGGCAACCGCTCAAGGGCTGGTGTACGAACCCTCCATGCGACGTACCCTGAGCACTGTCGCCGAGCTCGGGAGGGCCGACGTGCGCCGTCGGGACATGCTGCTTCGTTCATCATTCGTTCTCGGTGCGCTCGCCGGCCCCAGCCGGGATTGGCTGTTGACCAGCCTGGACGCCGCCGACTCCGGACGGCCCGCCCACGCGGACATGACCGCGGTCGAGTCCATCCGCACCATGTTCGGCGTGTTCCAGGAAATGGACGTCATCCAAGGCGGCGGGGACATCGCCCGGCGTGCCGTCGCCCAGTACCTCACCGAACACGTTCTCCCGCTGCTGCAGGAATCCCACCCCGAGCCCGTCCGCCAGGCCCTCTTCGAAGTCGGCGCTGAACAGACCTACCTCGCAGGCTGGATGGCGTTCGACTCCGGCCAACACGGCATCGCGCAGCGGTACCTGATCCAGTCCCTGCGGCTCGCCGACGCGTCCGGAAACCGGATGCTCGGCGCACACGTCCTCGCGGGACTCTCCGATCAGGCAACCCAACTCGGACACCCCGACGAAGGGCTTCGGCTCGCCCGCGCAGGCCGCCACGGCCTGCGCGGTCTGCGTGCCCCCGCCGCCCTGACCGACCTGTACGTACTGGAAGCACGCGCCCTGTCGGTCCTGGGCCGCTCCACCGACACCGCCGCAACGATCGCGCAGGCCGAAAAGACCTTTGACCTCATCGACCCGGCGAACGAACCCGAGTGGGCGAAGTTCATCGACGAGCCCTACATAGCCGGGGAGATCGCGAACAGCCTGCGGGACATCGGCGACCCGACCGAAGCCCACCGCTACGCCCGCCAGTCCGTCGAGGCCGCCCGCAAGCAGAACCGTGGACGACGCGGCGCACTCAGCCAAACCGTCGTCGCCGTCAGCTTCACCCAACAGAACAATCTCGAAGGCGCGATCGCAGCCGGTCATCAGGCGATCGATATTGCCGCCGGAGTTCCCGTCTCGGCCCGCTACGTCACGGCCATGACCGACCTGCGGAAACGCCTCGTTCCGTACCAGCGCGACGCCAACACCCGCGAGCTCGTCTCCCGCATCGACCGCACCGCCCTCGCCGGCAGCGCAGCCTGACCACATCGGACTCGGACTGACGATCAGCGGCATGGCCCGGAACCAGGCAGACAACAAGGCTGACTGACTGCCGAATTATCCGTTTTAAGATCAAGCCTGTGACAGCCTGCCGCGCCGCGCGACGGCTGCGCGTGGCCCTGGCGGGCCATGCTCGCCGGCGCGTCGCACCACATGGCCGGTAGCTCCCTCCGCAGCGGCTACAGTGCTCGCCGCACGACCGCACCGCGCGGCTACGCCTGGTCTACATCCCGCCACCACCGAAGACGAGCCACCTGTTCCTGGCCGGAAACAAAGGTGCGGCGGCGACTCAGGCCTTTCCGAACAGCCAGGTCAACGGCGAATACTGTCGGGCGGACCCGGTAGCGCCTCGGCGCTCAAATTTTCCTACAGCAACTACCAGAAGGCCCCGCCTCCCGCCTACCTTGGGCTCGCGGTCGGGCGACATGGAAGCATTTCGCCGTAGCCGCAGCGGTCGCCAATATGGTTCCATACCTGCTCTTCGGCATGTCTATACGGGCCGGCCGCGCGGCAGCAGATCGGACATCCATATTCTCACAGTAGGGCACTTTCAAGGGATGAAGGAAAAACGTCCACATCAAGTTCAAAAGGTAATCCTATCCAAAAAACTCCGGGTAGCATCGAAGCAATCGACCGCTTTGAGTTGCTCCAGCGTCATCCAGCGATACTCTACTATCTCCCCCTCCAAGCACCTGATTTGGGGACGAGTGAAGAGAGCATATTGCCATGCGAAAACACTGCCCTCTCCCTTGTCGCGAGGGAGTTCACCAAGCGGCTGCAGAGTGTCGCTACTTATTGTTAGCCCCGTCTCCTCGTAGACCTCTCGAGCCACTGTTTCGATAGGAGTTGAGTCTTGGGCGCCCTTTTGCCCACCGATGGGCTGCCAGAGGTTTGGGAAGCGGTGACTTCGCACCATCAAAATCTGCCCGGCATGCATTATAAATGCCGAGGCCACCCATTCATCGGCTCCATCTGCATATTTTCGATAAAGATCATCGATCTGGCGAAGCATCTCTTCGTCCAGAGTCGGAGCGCGACGCTCAAATATGAGTTCAGACGGCATACCTTCGGGTACAAGCACAAGTGATCCTCGCCCCTGGCTTTCTGCGGTGACCACCAGAGTAACGGTCCAGGTATCTGCAGGAGGAGCAGATGTCGAATGATAGTCGGCGCCTTCTATCCAAAGAGGACCGGCATCTACCCCTGACTCGACCTCACTTTCCAGACCATATTTGAAGTTACACTGCGACCGACGGAGTCTGCTGAGACCAACTGTGTACGGATTTTCCGCCGAGTACGTACAGAATCTTCCTTCGGGGGTTGAAACCACGCTGTAGAGACGGTGTCGAACTCTCCCAACAAGGGTTCGCGTCACAAGGTCCCAGCCGTGCGAATGAACCTGCAAGTCCCGTGCATGCTCGTCTTCCCACGAATGACGGAGGGAATCGGGGGGCCAAAAATGAAGCCTAATCACCCATCCGGCAAATACCGACTGCGGGAGTCGAATCACTAGAAAGCCATAAGGGTGAATGTAAGAGTCTTTGAGGTCGGCGCTGCTGGGCCTCACGTCCGGCCACGTCTGCGCCTTCATCCACAGCAAAATTTGCTCATCCATGAGGATAGGGATTCACCGGCCTTTGGAGTGCTTCAAGTATTAATGTCACGGTGTCATCGTCTGCGGACACAATGACCGCTAGGTCAGCCAGGCAGCGCCGCACATCGGCGATAGTAGCAACTCGATCGGGCGGAATCGCGCCATCGAGGGGAATCCGGCGATTCTGCCGACAGCTGAGCCGCAGATCCTCAAGTGTGGAGTCGAAGAACGTTGACCCTAGTGAATACTTGAGGGCAGATTGGCTGGAACTTTCCCGAGTTACAATTGCAACGTTACTGCCCATGTCAATTGTGAACGGAGAAACTGACGACCCAAGATATAGCGAACAGGTCAGTCTGGGGACACTATTCGAAGCCTGCCACAACCTGATTATTGTAGCCGCGATTTCGGCGCGCGCTCTCGTTTCGGTCCAGTAGCTAACCCTGTCAGAATTAACGGACCTTCGGTAATCAACAAAGAAACGAATTGCGTTAGCATCATCGGGGTCGATTAGTTGTACGTTTACATCGATGTACCGTCCGTGAGATCTGGCCCGACCAGAAAGTTGCGGTAGTATTACCGCACTGAAATAGCGTCCGGTATGTCCCCTATAATTCCAACAATTTGTAGCCTGAGTCTCATTAAGCAATTCGCGCGAAATCCTGCCTGGCGGTATGATGCCAGCCTCGTCGACCACCTGCTCATTTTCTCCGAAGATAACAATAACCACGAGCGAAACCGCGAGCGAGGCTAACGCTGCGCCGAGAAGAGAGTCGGTCACCGAAGCAATCTCCCCTACGGTGTCCAGCTTTGCAGTCTCGCTCCACCTGGGTAGCGCAAAAATCCGGAGAAGTAGCAGAACCGTCGCGGCGAGCATCAGAGATGCCGAATAGAGGCGGCGGTTAACCACGCTGTTCATATGACACCATCTGATGCCATGATGCGAGTGTGCGTACCACGACCGACCGGGTAGGAGAAATTTTCGTCGACCAATGATTCGTGGTCCGCGACTTCGTCTAAATAGTCCCGCCAATAATATGCCAACACTGCTAACTATCCCCCGTATGCTATCTGGCGGACGGGTGTTCGCCCTGGTGACCGTGCAAGCGAGTGTATTACCTCCATGGACCAGAAGAGTCGCCGATACCGGAACTGGGCAGGCAGAGAGCCATCGGGACCCCCGACCCTCATGCGCACCGCCTAGCCAGGCGATGTCAACCCATGTATCAACAGTCCAGTACGCCGGTGGACGGCGGCGAGGGAGGTCGGGTGAGCGCAAGGACCTAGACGAACCCAAGCTGACGGGCGCCAGGGCACGCCTATGGATCAGATACACCCGCCGACCAGGAGCCAGGCCTTCACCTGCGGACGAGCGCGGATGGCCGCCCAGCGCGGATGGCCGCTGCACCCAGGCATGTACCCGAGCCGACGGATGCCGGACGATGGCCAACGCCATCGATATCGATCAGCAGGGTGGGCGGACGTCGGCGGACGAGGTGCCTGCTCCTCTTAGCCCGCGGGTCGGCGTGCCCGTTTGCTGGCTGTCTTGGCCGACTTCGGTAATCATGATCATCGTGGAGCTTGCTTGGCGCCGACTTTCGCGGGCATGTGCGAGCACCCGTCGGCAGCCAGGGCGGCGGATGGCGGTGGACGAGCGCGGAGGTCCGCGGAATCCGAACGGCACGTGACCTGGACCCGCGGACTAA
>NZ_CEVIVD010000131.1:8783-14294 GCF_982290655.1 Protofrankia sp. CiP1_Cm_nod3 | reverse complement strand
GTCGCGCTGTACTTCCTGGTCCGCCAGCACCTCCCGGTCGAACGGACCCAGGAGGGGATCGTCGAGCTGTGTGGGGTGGAGGTCTCGACCGGCTGGCTGCATTCGCTGCTGGCGCTGGGCGCGGACGCGGTCGCCGAGGCGGTCGACGCGATCGAACAGCGGATCGCGTCCGAGAAGGTCGTCGGGTTCGACGAGACGCCGCTGAAGGTCGGCCCGAAGGGCGAGAAACGCTACGTGCTCTCCGCGTCGACGCTGCTGTTCACGCTGTTCATGCTGGGACGGCGGGACAAGGCCAGCTTCCGGCTGTTCCTGCTCGGCCGGATGCTCGGGGTCGTCGTCCACGACCGTTACGCCCTCTACGACTGCGAGGAGTTCGTCGGCTTCCTCCACCAGTTGTGCGTCAGCCACTTGCTGCGCGACATCCAGGACGCCGTCGAGACCTACCCGGACCAGGTGTGGCCGGTCCAGCTTCAGGAGGCGCTACGCGGCCTGGTCCACCAGGCCAACCTCGCCCGCGCGGCCGGGCTGGGCGAGGTCCCCGCCGAACTGCGCGACCCGCTGATCGCCGAGTACCGCGGCGCGGTCCGCGTCGGCCTCCGGGACATCCCCGCGGCCGGGAAGGGTGCGAAGCAGCCGGTCGGGCGCTGCCTGCTCGAGTGCCTGCGTGACCGGCAGCCCGACGTGCTCCGGTTCGTCTTCGATCTCGACGTGTGGCCGACGAACAATGCGAGCGAGCGCGACCTACGGCCGTTCAGGACGCAGCAGAAGATCAGCGGTCGGCTCACCTCCGAGGCCGCGACTGCCTGCCGCCTCCAGATCGCCAGCTACCTGTCCACCGCCCGCAAGCACGGCATGTCCGCGATGCACGCGCTGCGCCTCGCGTTCCACGGCACGCCCTGGATGCCGCCACCCGTCGCCGTGCCCGCCTGACCGAACCGCCCACCTGATCCAGCCGCGCCGACCACCGGCGCGGCCCGCCGCCATGCCCGAACCACCACCTACAGCAAGATCTTCAAACCAGCTGAATGTTTACCTGGAGCGGTTCAACGTCAAGTACCCGCGTTCGGCACCGAAACGTACCGGTCCCGATAGCCGCGCAGTAAAGACGAACTTTCTAACCTACTCCACGGCCACGGCTGAGCAACTCTGGAAAGTCGTTGAAAACCAACTGCCCGCGACCCTGAAAGCAGCCGACAACGGAACAGCACTAGCCAGCCCCGAGCGTGTGGCCCTGATCCTGAACATCGTCGCCTTACATGCCGCACGGAACCAACGGTATATGGCGATCCACGAGGAAACGACTCAGGAGGTTTTTGCGCAGTCTCGTTCCCGCGCGTTGACCGACCCTCGGTACGTCGCCGCACTGTCACGGGAGTTCTTCCGGCGATACAACCTATTTCCGGCTGGCCCATCCGCTCTCCGCGAGATTCATGAAGAGTTCCTGCGCCAATGGGAGGCCGAGCAAGGGCCGGCAATGCAGGCTCGACTCCAAGTCCAGATCAAGTTCATCCAATACTGCATGTGGTTGCCGTTTGCGAGCCTCCAACTGCTACGGCCGGGGCGAGGCGAGTTCCTGATCGGCGACTCGCCGATTATCTTCCACGACGAGCGAAGCCGCCTTTACGGCGCCGTATGGGAATTCGGCCAAAGTAGTGCGACGCACATGCTGCTGCCACTTGGACCTGAACTACAAGCCCGGTTGACGCTCGACGGCCAGAGTCAGCTCTCTGAAGGTACCGCGGACGAAAGCGGCGTACATGCGTTTAACGAGATGCAAGTCGCTACCGCCCTCGGCAACGTCTTCTTCCGGCGTCACAGCGGGCTGCTGGAATTCGTGCGGGATGTGTTACGAATACGGTCTGGTGCTGGTGGGCTCGGCCAGATACGGGCATGACACGTCAGCGCACGGGGCCGCGCATAGTCAGTGGTGGGCCGCCAGCTCCCACTCCAGCACCCAGGCGAAGGCCACACTGCTCTTCGGGAAAACCCACCCGTCGTAGCGGACGCCGGCGGATGGCGGATCGGTGCCCTCCGGGCTGCGGGAGACGCGCGTCGGGTGCGAGCCGGCGATGAAGTCCAGGACGCTGACGTACCGGATGTCACACCCGCCGTAGGTCAGGTCGACCTCGATGCCTTTGGTCGGAGCGGCGACATCGAGGTAGGGCAAGTGTCCGTGCTGTTTGACCAGCACCCGGTAAGTGTAGGAAATCGCTGCCGTGCGTTCGACGTCAGCCGGACGCCCCAAGCTCACGGTAAAGGACTGTGCGCCGGAGCGTTTGCTCCGGCGGATCGGCCGCGGCCGATCGTCAACGGTGAACTGGAGTAGCTCGAACACCTCGGGTGAAGCGGCATCCAACCCTCCGACCGGCTGGAAGTACCAGGCTCTCGTGCCGCCCGGGTCCTCGGCCAAGTCCCGGTACTCGGCCATGTCGGACACGCATTCGAAGCGCACCACCGGTTGCACGCCTTGGGCGGTGTACTCACGCCGCACGGTGGCCACGAACATGGAGCCCTCGCCAGTCGCCGATCCCTTGTCCCATGGCGCAAGGCTGACGGTGATCCGTTCGTCCTCGTGGCGCTCGCGGGTACGGAGCAACTGGGCTTGTATATCCGCGTACACATCCTCGGCGAGCGCCTGGTCGCCGAGCTGGATGGCGAGCGTGTTGCGGATCACGTGGTCAAGCGTCTCGGGTGACGCCACGTTGGTCAGCGCATCGGGTGCGAACGCGAACCCGTCGATCACGGCGTCGCGGATGGCGGGCGCCTCTTCCTTGAACACCTTGCGGAGGCGTTCGTTGGCCCGCTCGTCCGCGTCGCGTTCGTTGATGTACTCGAAGGCCACGACGATCAGGCCGCTACCGAAGAGCGTCGAACCGAGTTCGGACAGTGGGAGCCACGCCAGCCACGGCGCGACAGCCGCGAGGCTGGTCTGTTGACCCAAGATCAGCAACGCCACGCCGAGCGCCGTGAGGATCACGGCCAGGAGGGTGAGCTTGGTGCGGTAGAGGCGTTGGAGCGGGGTCATAGTTACAAGATCAGTTTATCACGGACTGATCTTGCTTGTCAGCACAGAAGGCGCGGCGCTCCGGGTGGACCCAGGGCACCGCGCCTTCGGCATACGGAACGGTCAGGTGCCTCCGCCGCCGCCCTCGCCTCCACGAAGCTTGGTCATCGCGATCACCTCCGCACACTCACGCTGCTGCGGCTCGGCCGGCAACGCTGGCGGCCCGCCCATCCCGACAGTCACCGGGACGAGACCCAGACTAGATGCGAAGTCATAGGACGTATATGCATGGGATGTATGCACTCTGGATACAGAGGCGCTAGACGTATGGGCTTGGGTCGACATGGCGACCCCACCGCTCTCACCAGCTGCCCAGACGTTCGGCGAACGGGTGCGTGCCCAGCGGCATGAGCTGGGCTTGAGCCAGGAGCAGCTGGCCGACGAGTGCGGGCTGCACTGGACCTTCGTGGGTCAGGTCGAGCGTGGCCGGCGGAACATCAGCTTGCACAACATCCTCAAGCTCGCCGGCGCACTGAAGATCGATCCGGGAGAGCTGGTGCGGGGGCTGCGGGCGCCGACGAGCTGATCGGTCAACGGGATAGGATCGATCACGACCATGCTCAGCCGGGCGCCTATCGTTGAACGGTGGATGATCTGACGGCAGCGCCGCCGCAGAACGAAGGGCCCAGTGCGACCCCCGAGGGGGCCGACAACGAGGCACAGCCGATGGCCGAGCGGGAACCGTATCGGCACGACCCCTCGATCGTTGACTACTTGGTCGCGTTGGCCGATGCAGCCTGCGAACCGCCCGGCGCCCGGCACGAGATCCAGCGTCGGATCGCCGGGCTGGCGCCAACCGTGGCACCGACCGTGGGCGCTACGGCGGTGCGGACGCTGTCAGAAACATTTGGCTACCGCATCCAGCTCGACCGTGGGAAGGCCGGGTCTCCAGACGCCGAACTGGAGCCACTGAACCAGCCGCGTGGCTTCTCCTGGCCGCCCGCGATACGTAGCGCCAGTGATGACGTACGTCAGCTCTGGGTATCGCTCTCTACGGAGGTCACGCATCCGGCCGCCCGCTCGCTGCTATTCGATCTTCGGTTCGCCGCAGGGCGTCTGGGTAACGGCCGGGACAACGCCGAGCAAGCCGTGCAGGCGCACCTGGAACTTGTCGACAGCGGACTCCACCGGCTGGATCAGTCGGTCGGCCTTGTGCGGGCGTGGACACTTTCCAGGAAGGTTGGACTCGCCGCTCTGGAAGTCGACGTCATCGAGGCCATGAAGCGCCTGATCACGAACGAACTCGCCACGGCTGAGGGCGAGACGGCAGGAGTTGTACTTCCGCTGCTGACGGCGCTTGCTCACTCGCCAGCACGCTCGACAGTTCGCGATCCTGATGTAGATCGCCTTCTCGACCTCGCGTTCGCCCGGTACCGGTCACGATCCTATCTGGCTACTCAAGTTGCGAATCTGGTGCGTTTATACGCAACGGACGATCAGCGCAAGGAGGCTGTCAATCGGGCCGAGGCAGAGGTGTACCTCTCGGCAGCCGAGGAGACCTCTGAGAATCTGCCGCGCATGGGCCTCCTCCAAGACGCGGCCGTCGTGGCGCGACGGCTCGGCGTGAAGGATATCGAAGATCGAGCGAGAGCCGCGATGCAGGCGATCCGCCCCGAAGACCTGGAATGGATTAGGCATCCGTTCTCCGTCAAACTCCCGCCGGACATCGTTGAGCAGCGGCTCCGGATCTTTGACGAAGCACCGGACTGGCGCCATGCGATCGGGATGTGGCTGGAGACCGACCCGCCAACCGGCCGCTTCTCCAACAATGAGCTAGCCGTACGGGAACGGCTAACCGACTCCGTGATCCGGAGAATATTGCCTACCGTGGTGTTTGGCACGCATGGCCTACCTCAGAGCACCATAGCCGCAGATGATGACTCCCAGCTTGGTCGCGAGATCGTCCATGGTGAGGAGATCAACGCGATGGTAGACGGCGGGATGCTTGCCTCCGCTTTGGAACGGATCTCGGCTACTTACGGTACGCCAACCCAGGCTGAGCTTGAGATCTTTTTCTCCGGCCAATTCGGCTGCGATCCGCGGCTCGGAAAGTCGCTTGCGACCGCCTTGCGGTTGTTCTGGATGGGTGAACTTGATGCCAGCGTTCACTTGGCCATTCCGAAGATCGAAGCCGCCGCTCGTGGCCTCTTGCTTCTGATCGACGAGCCGCTATACAACGTTGAGCAGGGGAAGTCGCCCGGCAAATTCCCACCGTTGGAGTTCCTGTTGCGAACACTAGAGGCTCAAGCTCTGGACCTCGATTGGGCGCGCTTCCTCGGCACTTTCCTAACTTTACGCGGGCGGAACTACCGCAACTTCGCAGCCCACGGCTTCATCCATGAGGTGTCACGAACGGATACCGCACTTACCTTGCGGGCACTTGGACTACTGACCCTGATAAACCCGATCGACGCATCTGCGCGGGATGCGGCCGTCGTGCGGCAGGC
>NZ_CEVIVD010000131.1:6580-8359 GCF_982290655.1 Protofrankia sp. CiP1_Cm_nod3 | reverse complement strand
CCCGACTTGGGCCAAGATCTGATCATCTTGATGGTTGTGGGCCTGTGACCTGGGGTTTCGGGTTGGCGGGCACGCACTAATCAGGGGTCGGGCGGGGCCTCCTACCCTGTCGGGGTGGCTCCGTATGTCCGCACGGTCAAGACGGCGTCCGGCGCTCGGGCGGTGCAGATCGTGCACTCGCAGCACCGGGGCTCACGGGACATCGAGCACATCGGCTCGGCGCACACCGACGCGGACCTCGAGGTACTCAAGGCGGCCGCCCGCCAGCGGATCGCCGCCGGTCAGGGCGAGCTGGACCTCCGGCTGCCCGACAGCCCGCCCACCGGCGGCCCGCTGCCGATCACCTCGTCGCGTATGGGGCATCTCCTCGACGCGTTGGACGCGGCCTACGACCGGCTCGGGTTCGAGGCGGCCACCGGCCGGGACGAGGTGTTCAAGGCCCTGGTGCTGGCACGGATCATCGAGCCGACGTCCAAGCTCGACAGCCTGCGTGTCCTGGACGAGGCCGGTGCCCCATCGCCGTCCTACCGGACGCTCAAGCGCCGGCTGCGTCTCTACGCGGGCGAAGAACCCGACCCCACCACCAGCGACACCAGCGGCGACACCGCCAGCGATCCGGCCGCCGGCGGCATCGACGCCACCAGCGACGGCGAGGCCGCCGAGAAAAGTGGACAGGGCCGGGAGCCGGCGCCGCGGCCGGTGGACCCGGCGGGCGGGACATGGCGGACGCGGCTGGCGACCGCCTGCGCGGCCCACGCCGGACTGGGACCGGCCACGTTCCTGCTCTACGACGTGACCACCCTCTACTTCGAGACCGACCAGACTGACGGTTTCCGCGAGCCCGGGTTCTCCAAGGAACGCCGCCTCGAGCCCCAGATCACCGTCGGGCTGCTCACCGACGCCACCGGCTTCCCGCTCATGGTCCACGCCTTCGAGGGCAACCGGGCCGAGACCACCACCATGCTCCCCGTCCTGACCGCGTTCCTGGCCGCCCACCAGCTCCGCGACGTCACGGTCGTGGCCGACGCCGGGATGGTCTCCGACGCCAACCGGCGAGCGATCGAAGCCGCCGGCCTGTCGTTCATCCTCGGCGCCCGCGTCCCCGACATCCCCTACGTCGTGACAGCGTGGCGGCAGGCGCATCCCGGCCAGGACCTTCCCGACGGGCAGGTGTTCGTCCAGCCCTGGCCCGCCGGCCCCACCGACCAGCGGAAAGACCACACCTACATCTACTCCTACCGGCGCGACCGGGCCCGCCGGACCCTGCGCGGGATCGATGAACAGGTCGCCAAGGCCGAGAAGGCGGTCGCCGGGAAGACGGCGGTGAAACGCAACCGGTTCGTCACTCTCACCGGCGCCGCGAAGTCGGTGAACCGGACTCTGGAAGCCAAGACCCGCTCGCTGGCCGGGATCAAGGGCTACGTCACCAACCTGCCCAACCCCGACCCGGACAGCGTGATCCACGCCTACAGCCAGCTCCTCCAGATCGAGAAATCGTTCCGGATGAGCAAGTCCGACCTCGCCGCCCGACCGATCTACCATCACACCCGCGCCTCGATCGAGGCCCACCTCACCATCGTGTTCGCCGCGCTCGCCGTCGCCCGGCAGATCGAAACAGCCACCGGCTGGAGCATCCGGAAGTTCGTCCAGACCGCCCGCCGCTACCGCACGATCACCATCCGGGCCGGCGACCACACCATCACCGCCGCCGACCCCCTACCCGACGATCTCCAGGCCGCTCTCGACGCCATCCACGACACGCACTAAATGGCCCAAGTC
>NZ_CEVIVD010000131.1:1715-5962 GCF_982290655.1 Protofrankia sp. CiP1_Cm_nod3 | reverse complement strand
GCGTCGGCGTGAAGGTGATCGCCCCCTGCTCGTTCAGCGTCCGGGCGGCCTCGTCGTCGATCTGGTCATCGTGCCAGTAGGGTCGGCTGTCGATCGTGCGCCACTTGTAGTTGAACTGCGGGTTGAGCAGTACCAGCCGGGAGACGTCCGCTGGGCGCTTGGCCGCGTAGTAGCCGCAGATGCCGCCCCCGAAGCTCGCGCCGAGCAGGCTGACGTGATCGGCACCCGTCGCGTCCCGTACTTTGGCCAGGGCCACGCGGATGTCGTTGAGGATCGACGACAGCGTCAGCTCCTCCTGCCGACCTTCACTCTCGCCGTGGCCGCGGTGGTCGAAGCGCAGCGATGCCACGCCGGCCTCGGCCAGCCCGGCGGCCAGGCTGGTGAAGAAGCCACCCTCCTCGCGAGTGACGCCGCCGCCGTGGACGAAGACCGCAGCGCGTTCGGCAGCCACCTCCGGCGTGGTCAGCGTGGCCGCCAGGTGCAACCCGTCCAGCGTGCGAAGCGAGGTCACGGTCTCGTGCACGGGCATGGCACTCCTTCTGGCGTCGCGGTCGTCGGGGCAATCCTCTGGCGAATGGTCGGCCTTGGCCAGAGCCGCAGCCTGGCAGCTACCACCAGAGCCGATCCCCGGGCGGAAGGTTCCAGTCCAGCGCCCGTAGTCCGTCGGCGACCCGTTGCAGCACGGTCAGGTCGTCGAAGACCTCGATGGGCGCCGGTGGGTCGGCGGGCGCTCGCCGGCGAGGTAGTTCGGGAGCAGGCGAACCGGCCGCCGGGTGCATCGGCAAGGCGAGGCTGCACCACACAACCTTGCCGCCGGTGGCCGGACGGTAGAAGGCCCAGCGGGTGCTCATGGCCGACACCAGGAGGAGACCGCGACCGCCTTCGGCGTCGAGGGTCGGATCTCGGCGGACGGGCGCGGAAGCATCGGCATCCCAGACTTCGATGATCAGGTCCGCGTCGGTGCGCGTCACGCGAGTGGCAATGACCGCCGCCCGGCCAGCCGAGGCTCGGCAGGCGTTCGTCATCAGTTCGGACGCAAGAAGGGTGCCCGGCTCGACCAGGTCCGTCAGGTTCCACGTCTGCAAGGTCACCGCGATGTGCCGCCGCGCGAGACCTGGCGCCAAGTGATCCGCCTCGAACTGCCGCACCATATGCACCGGCACCACGGCGGCCGTCTCCCGGTCGGCCGCCGCCATCGCGGCGTTCACGGACGCGAACCGGTGGACCGAGCGTCTGATGTATCCACCACGAGCACCCTGCCGCCAGCGTTGCCGATCTCCACCCCGATGGCCTCGCGCACCGGCATGGAGGTGGAGAGATGGTCCGCCGTGGCAACCAGGACGCCGCTTCCTTCGGTGCGCTGGAGTCTCGCCAGCAGCTCGGTCAAGCCGGGGCGCATGATCCGGGCCGGTGGCATGTGCCGGTCCACGTACACGTCGGCCAGGGCCAGACCCTCGGCTACGGCGTGGGCTACGAGGAGATCGTGGAGGCGGTCTTCTTCGGCTTCGTCGTCGTCTTCCAGCCGGATGTAGCCGAACACGGTTGCAGACATCCCGTTCCTCCATCCCGTCGAGGTGGCGACGTCCCGAACCGAGGAGTCGGCTCGACCCGGCCCGGGACGCCTACGGCAACGGTGACCGCGGAGAGGGAGTGGGGCTATGCGCCCGAGGTATGGGCAGTACGCGGACCTGGTGTGTGGTTCGACAGCAGAACGACGAGGGCACTCAGCGGGCGTCGATCGTCCCCAACCCCGCCCAGTCCGCCATCCCGGCTGTGATCAAAGACTTGACCTTGGCCTGGCCCTCCACGCACACGACGTCGGTAAAGCATGCGCACTCTGTCAGCGGGCGACTTTCTGCCACGCACACCACGATGCCAGTCACCTGGAGCCCTCGGGCGGTAGCGATCAAATTCTCGCCGACCGCCGGCAGTGGCAGCCGCTTCACCAGCTCTGCCGCGAACTGCCGCTCGACGGAGGACCGATTGAGCAGCTTAAGCGTCCGGTCGGTGACCTCAACCAGCCCTTCCCGGAGCCGGTCCTGCGCATCCAGGATGGTCCGCGCCAGCTTGGCAAGGGCACTGCACCGGCATCCTGACCAGCTACGAGTAAGCCGCTGCCACATCTCGTCACTCACGTACTCGGTCGCGCGCCCGATGACGACTTCCTGAGGACTGGAGCTGGCGATCAAGCCGATGCACGATTCGGCGGCCGAGCGTACCCGCAGCAGCTCCTCACGGCTCGGAGGCGGCGACGTTGAACGGCGTGGCGCTGATAACGCGGTTCTTGGGCGAGGCGCCGCTGGTGTGCGTGCCATGCTACGACGCGGGCGGGTCTGAACTGCCGACCACGACGGGTGATGCCTACAGCGCAGACCGGCCTCCTTGACGGGATTTCTACAACTTGTGCCGCGCTGGGTAGTCCCTCCGCACCTGAACCGGACCATGCACTGAGCGTCCGTTCCGATGCGCTACGCAAGCAATAGCCAAGTTGGCTATCCGTTGATTAAGCGAGCTAGTACACCGCACCTTCGGATACGGCCCGTATGCGCTGTTGACCTGGAGCCACATACGAGACTCGCCCAGGTAGCAGGACGTGCGCTGCCTGTTACGCCAGCATCGCTTCACGGAACTCCCGCGGCCCCGGCCGCGAGCGCCACGGCGTCAAGCTCTGCGCCACGTCCGCCAGGATGGCCGAAGTGCGTTCGGAGTTGGTGGCCCGCGCGATCTGCAAGGCGTTGAGGGCGACGGCAGCAGCTTCGTCGGGATGCCCGCTCAGCGCCAGCGCCGCAGCCCGACGGGCGCTGAACAGCGCGGTATCCCGCCGCGACAAGGTGTCCCTGGCCAGGATGTCAGCGAAGATCCTGGCGGCCCGGTCGGGTATGCCGGCTTCGGTGTAGACGGCGGCGGCACGGAGCTGGAGGGTTACGGCCATCAGGTGGGAGGCCGGGGACTCTCCGTCCGCATCCAGCGCCCGCCGGGCCGCTTCCAGCTTCCGCTCGATGACGACCAACGGCTCGCCGTGCGTGGCCAGGGCCAGCGCCTCCTGCTGCAACTGCTCGGCCTGGACCGCGGGCGGCGCCGTCGCACAGACCTGGCCGGCGGCCTCAGCCAGGTTTAGCATGCGGGCTAGTTCACGGCCGTCGTAGGCCATCTGCGACTTCTTGACCAGCACGTATGCCTGCATCGGAACGTCCTGGGCTTCTTGTGCCCACTCCATCGCCCGGTCGTACCAGTAGGCGGCCGAGCCCGCGTCATGGAGATCTCGGTAGAGCCAGCCGGCGAACTCCGCGCCGTCCGCACCGATCTGGAGCAGCGCGCGGCGGACGTTTGGGTGGACTTCACGGGCGTAACTTTGTAGAGCCCCGAGAACGCCGAGCACCAACGGTAAGACCCGCAGCGGCCCCGTCTCCCCGTCATCAGCCTTGCAGCGCTCAAACTGCCGAGCGAAGAAGCCGACGACCGAGCCGTCCAGATAGCGGCGGGCATCCTCCAGCGCGGCAGCCATGTGCCGCAGCTCGTCCACGCCGGCGAAGGGCAGGATGCGGGCAGCTTGGCGCTCCGGTGACGCAGCGCGGCCCGTGCCGCTGATCAGGCGGTCCAGCCCGGCCGTCTCGGCGGCTTCGGCGTCGATGGACAGGGTGATCTCCCGGCCGCCCACTACAACCGGCAGGAAGATCGGCGGCCGGACATCGGGAGCCGGCCGAGTGCGCGGTTCGCCGGGCAGGTCGAACCACAGCAACTCGGCCGGGATGCCGAGGATCTGGCCGTAGCGAATCAGCTTGCTGAGCTCTTCGGGGGCACGGCCGTTCTCGATACGGCTGAGCTGCGCTTGCGTCATGCCGAGCCAGGTGCCGACCAGCTCCTGGGACAGCGTCTGCTGGTGATGCGGGTGGTTGCGGTAGGCGTAGATCACCCGGCCCATGTGCCAGGTGGCCAGGGCGTCGCGCATCTGGTCGAGGTGCCAGAACTCCGGCGGCACAGCCGGCGGTCGAGTCTGGGCGTCAAGGACGGCGCCCTGACAGGGGCTGCACATCGCCCCGGAGTTGTCGGCGGCGAGCCTGTGACCACATCGCGAGCAGTGCCGCAAGCGGGGCACGGTCGTCATCGCCGGGAGTCTCCCTCTCGCGTGCGCCGGGACCAAGGTCAACACCCACGACGGTAACACCACCCGTAGCAGGGGCTATGCGCCTCGCGTATGCCGGGCATCGCCCCGCGAGGTAGTCACCTCGTCTCCCGGAGCTGACGCT
>NZ_CEVIVD010000131.1:0-1229 GCF_982290655.1 Protofrankia sp. CiP1_Cm_nod3 | reverse complement strand
GGCGGGCGGATGCCCTGTTCGAGCTCGCCGACGCCGTGCTGTGCACGGACGGTCCGGTCCGTGACCTGGTCGGCCTGTCGCTGGCACCAGAGCATCGCCGGGGGCACGGCGCGCTGTACGACGCGGTGAACCACGGCCGGGTGGAGGTGGACCGGCTGCGACGGTCGCTGGCCGGGCTACCGCTCCCACGAGCCGCCGACGGCCGCATCGTCCTGGGCGTGGACGTCAGCCCCTGGCTGCGTCCGGACGCAGCCACCAGCCCGCAGCGGCTGTTCTGCCACACCTACGGCCGAGGAAAAGGCAACGCCCAGATGATCCCGGGCTGGCCCTACTCGTTCGTCGCCGCCCTCGAACCGGGCCGCACCTCGTGGACGGCACCGCTCGACGCGGTCCGCCTCGGCCCCGACGACGACCTCACCACAGTGACCGCCACCCAGGTACGTGAGGTCGTCGACCGGCTCACCACCGCCGGCCACCACACCGCCGGCACCCCGAACATCCTCGTCGTCCTCGACGCCGGCTACGACGTCACCCGCCTGGCCTGGCTGCTGGCCGACCTGCCCGTCGACCTCGTCGGCCGGCTACGTTCCGACCGGGTCTTCCACCTGCCCGTTCCGCCCCGCCCGCCACGCGCCTCCGGCCGGCCGCCTCGCCATGGCCCCGAGCTGCGCCTGGGTGACCCGGCCAGCCTGCCCGCCCCCGCGCTCACCACGACTACCGACACCAGCCGGTACGGCACCGCGGCCGCCACCGCGTGGGACCGAGCCCACCCCCGGCTGACCCGCCGCGCCGCCTGGGAGAACCACACCGACCAGCTTCCGATCATCGAGGGCACCCTGATCCGTCTCGTCGTCGACCACATCCCGGGCGAACGGAACCCGAAACCGGTCTGGCTGTGGTCCTCCACCATCGACGCGAGCGCCACCGACGTCGACCGCGCCTGGCAGTCGTTTCTCCGCCGGTTCGACCTGGAACACACCTTCCGGCTGTTCAAGCAGACCCTCGGCTGGACCGCCCCGAAGATCCGTGACCCTCACGCGGCGGACCGCTGGACCTGGCTCGTCATCGCCACCTACACCCAACTCCGGGTTGCCCGCACGCTCACCGCGGACCTGCGCCGCCCCTGGGAACGACCCGCCGAACCCACAAGGCTGACTCCAGCCCGTGTCCGCAGGGGATTCCGGAACCTCCGCCCGAAGACACCGCTTCCAGCCCGCGCGCCGAAACCC